>DTZN01000315.1 GCA_012961365.1 Hydrogenothermaceae bacterium | reverse complement strand
TGGCCAGCGGTAACGTTATCACCACTCTTCACGAGCATTTTGCTGTTATGTGCATACGCTGTGATATAGCCATCAACATGCTTAACCAACACTAAGTTCCCATATTCTTTAAATTTTCTAACAGAAAAATAAACATCTACATCAACTTCATAAGCATATCCTTTTTCTACTAGCTTTTGAATGAAATCTATAATATCTGGTATATGGGTAGTAACCCTTGGTTCAATATCTGCCGGTTCTATTTTAAAGTTTTCTGCATCTTCATAGTAAGACTTTATATATCTATCTGCTATAACAGTAAAAGGAACACATTCGTTTTTTGCTCTATTTATTATTTTGTCATCTACATCTGTAAAATTTCTAACAAATGTTACATTGTAGCCTAAATATCTTAAATATCTTCTAATCATATCGAAAACAATTAAGCTTCTACCATGACCTACATGGTTAACGTCATAAACAGTAACACCACATACATATATTTTAACTTCACCGGGGTTTATAGGAACAAACTCTTCTTCTTTTCCAGTAATAGTATTATAAACTTTAAGGCTCATTTTAAACTCCAAATTGTTTTTATTTTAAATTATACTATAATTGAAGTTTTATATTGTATGGAGGCTTTTTTATGATAAGGAGTTTTGTAAATTTTGAAGATTTAAGTAAAGATGAAGTTTTAGAAGTTATAGATTATGCATTTTATCTTAAAAAAAATCCATTTTCAGATAAATCTTTACAAGATAAATCAATTGGTCTTATTTTTATGAAGCCTTCAACAAGAACAAGATTGTCTTTTGAAATTGGCGTTTATCAGATGGGAGGGCAACCTATTTATATACTTGGTTCATCTACTCAAATTAGTAGGGGAGAAGATATAAAAGACACTGCAAGGGTAATATCTAGATATTTAGATGGAATAGTAATAAGAACATATTCGCACCAAGAAGTTGAAAACCTTGCAAAATACGGTTCAGTTCCAGTTATAAATGCGCTAACAGATTATCAACATCCTTGTCAGGTTTTAGCAGATTTAATGACAATAAAAGAAAAATTTGGAAAACTTGAAGGTTTGAAACTTGCTTATATTGGCGATGGTAATAATATGGCTAATACACTTTTGATTGCATGTGCAATGGTTGGAATAAATATAACAATAGCAACTCCACCTATGTATGAACCAAATTCTAAGGCATTGCAAAAAGCATTAGAATTTGCAAAAGAAACAAATGTATGTATAAAGATAACAAATAATTCTCAAGAAGCAGTAAAAGGTGCAGATGTTTTATACACAGATGTTTGGGTAAGCATGGGACAGGAAGGAGAAAAAGATAAAAAACAAGTATTCAAAGGGTTTACAATAGATAAAGATTTATTAAAACTTGCAAATAAAAATGCTATAGTTATGCACTGTTTACCTGCCCATAAAGGTGAAGAAATAACAGAAGATGTTTTTGAAGAATTTTCTGATGTTATATTTGAAGAAGCAGAAAATAGGTTGCATGCTCAAAAATCTTTAATGAGTTTTTTATTTAAATATAAGGAGGTTTAGATTTTATGGCAGAAAGGAAAAGAAAGAAATTTAGAAGACATGATAGAAATGAACTTCCTCTTCTTAATCCAGAAATAAGAAAAAAATATTTAGATAAAGAATATATTCTAGGATATGGGCATACTGTTGCTTTAGATGAAGCAGATAGATGTATTTTATGCAAAAAACCTCCTTGCACACCATCTTGTCCTGTGAATTCTGAGATGGAAAAATGGATTGAGCAAATACAAAAACAAAATATATGGGAAGCATACAAAATACTTAGAAAAAATAATCCATTTAGTTCTGTTTGTGGTAGAGTATGTCCTCAAGAAAGATTATGTGAAAGCACTTGCGTATTAACATTTAAAGATAATGGGTTATCTGTGGGGATTGGTGGTCTTGAAAGATTTGTTGGTGATAGTGTTAGGATGTCAGGAATAGAGTGGATAGATGAAAGAGAACCTTCAACAGGAAAGTCTGTTGGCATTATTGGAGCTGGTCCTGCTGGACTTGCTGCTGCATATTTTCTAGCGAGAAAAGGGCATGATGTAGTAGTTTATGAAGCGCTTCCTTTTATTGGTGGGGTTATGAGATATGGGATACCTCCTGCTAGATTAGACAGAAGAGCTTTAGATTTTGAAATAGAGCTTATAAAAAAGCTTGGAGTTAAAATAAAAACAGGTGTGAAAGTAGGTCAGGATATTCCTTTTGATGAAATAAGAAATAAACATGATGCAATATTTATTGCTGTTGGTTCTGGAAGAGGTAAAAAAATGGGTATTCCCGGAGAAGATTTAAAAGGAGTTTATACTGCCATAGCATTTTTAATGAAAGCTAATGTGGACTATTTAGACCCAATGCTTGCTCCTGAGAAAGATGTGAAATTACCTGAAGGTAAAAAAGTTGCTGTGATAGGTGGAGGGTTTACTGCAGTTGACTGTATGATTACTGCTATAAGACTTGGAAACGAAGCACATCTGATATACAGAAGAACTAGAGAAACATCATCAGCAAAAGATGAAGAATGGGATCACTTGGCAGAAGAAGGGGCAGTTTTCCACTGGTTAACTCAGCCTTTAGAAGTTATGGGAAATGAAAAGGGAGAAGTTATAGGTCTCAAATGTATAAAAATGGAACTTATTCCTGATGAAAAAGGAGGAAGACCAAGACCTGTTCC
>DTZN01000314.1 GCA_012961365.1 Hydrogenothermaceae bacterium | reverse complement strand
CTACATGATCATCTTTTACCAATGCCAAACCTATAGAGTACTCTCTAGCACCAGCACCCATTATTAATACATTCATACTTTTTTCTCCTAAAAATATTTCTCACTGCGTGGCTCTTCAAAATTAAAAAAGCAAGAACGAAAAAGGTAAAAAACACCCAATCACGAGAGTAAAGTTCTCTGGAGACGAAACCCAATACAATTACTACTATTAACAGGATTTCCCTTGCCAATAATGGCTCGTGCATAGGACAAACTACTGCCCCACGAACCACCAATAAGCACTTTGGTATATTTGTCTTCAGTATACCAGTTTTCACACCATTCCCATACATTTCCGTGCATATCGTAAAGGTCTAAGTCATTAGGTTTTAGTGTTTTAACTTCATGTGTTTTCATATCACTATTTTTTCTATACCATGCATATTCTTTTAGTTTACTCTTATCATCTCCAAAGTGCCACTTAGTATATTTACCATTGTAACATGCTAAGTACCATTCTTTTTTTGTAGGCAGTACATAATCATATGTAGTATCTGATTCATTTTTCCATTTTATGTATGCCTTCACATCATTCCAGCTTACACCCACAACTGGATGATTGTCTGTTTCATCTTTTATATAGCTATTTTTCCAACTGGCATATTTTTTATATTCCCACTTTTTACCATTATAGATACTCATACCATTATCCCTTTCTGCTTCAGTCTCATGTCCAGAAGCTTCCACAAATGCTTTAAAGTCACCCTTGGTAACTGTTGCAGGGCACATCTCAAAATATATATCCTTTTTCAATTGCTCACCTGTGATATATGGGATGATTGCATTTCTCCATTCATAATTGAGATGTAATTTCTTTTCTTTAGCTTCTTTCATGATATTTTTCAATTGCTCATTTGTCAATGTTGCTTTTCCTGCTTTAAAAAGCTTATCTACTTTAAATGCATCTTTCCATGACTGTGCATCATCTACTTTAAAAAGTTTTTCTAAAAATTCATTCCCTTCTATCTTATGTTCTTCTTTTTGCACTGTTAGTATTTCTTGCTCTCTCATTTCTATTATTTTTTGCAAATACTTTTTATCTTCTACTACTGTAAATACTGAATCCAAATCAAACTGTATACGCGAAGTATAGTGTTCGCTTACTATATCCATCATTTTGGTATAAACTAGTTGGTCTTTTTCTGTATAGTATGCTTCCTCTTTTTCATTATCTTTTGGGCGTTTTATATAGCTATCTATCTTTGTTAGTTCACTAAGAGAAATATGTTTTTCTCGAAACTCCACCAAACGATTATAGGTACTGTCGTAACCATTGTTTTGTATAAATCTCAATAGCTTGGGTGCAAATAACTCCAAAAGAGTAATCTTAGCTACAAGTATATGTATATGCTTATATTCTATCTTCAGACCATCAAGTAATTTTAACTTGTTTTGAAAAAGGAGTGCTGTTCTTTTAATCTTTCTAGTTTTAGGGGGTATTCTACTTTCAAAGAAATCAAGCAACACTTCATAAGGTGCTTTGTGTATTTCTATTTTTCTTTCAGTCATATCTAGAGGTTCTAGTTGACTTTGACCCTCATCGGTTTTTAAATATTTTAGCCAACCTTGACTATGCTCTTCCAAGAACTCTCGCACATTAACTGTATCAATTACGGGCAATCGTATAGGCAACTGTATCATCTT
>DTZN01000313.1 GCA_012961365.1 Hydrogenothermaceae bacterium | reverse complement strand
TTTTAGTTTAAAGAATATATTAAGAATATATTAAAAGTTAGTGTCGTTTTTATTGTTTATTTCTATAATTAAATGTAAAAAAATGAAAATATATTTTTTGTATTGACTATGATTTGGGCTTTTGATATATTTTCTATAAAAGAAGTTAATATTAAATAAATGTTAGAATATAAGAAGATTGTTAATAAGCATTAACTTAGGAGGGTAGTGATATGGCTACAAAACATCGGCTACGGGTTTTTTCAGCAGGGTTTTTAGCTTCTGCAATCTTATCAACAGGTGCATTAGCCCAAAAAGCACCTTATGATACAAATCCACCTTTTGAACTAAACCTTCTTGAACAAACAGAAGTTAAAGTTGGTGGATGGTTTAGTAGTAAAAAAATTAAAGCATTCCAACCAAAAAATCCTTACAATATCTTTATAAACTATGAACTTGGAATGCACTGTGTTGGATTTGATATCTCTTACTGCTGTGTAATTCCACCGTATAACTCCATTCAAGCTCAGGCTTTTAAAGCTGGAAGAGATGGAAAACTCCCTAAAATGTTGACCCCTTCTGATAATGTTAAACTTTACTATTATGTAAAGGACAATAGCTATTCAGAAGGAAACAAGATGAAATATTGGTCTGTCCCTAAAGATGCAAATGGAGATGGGGATATCCAAGACCCAAATGATAATATGGCAAATTATGTATGGACACACCTATTTATCTATAAAGATTTAGAAGGAACCGTTCCAAAAAACTGGAAAAAGGAAGATAGATTACATGTAGGTAAAGAAATACCTGTCCCTATTGATGCAGGTCCTTCAGGTAAACCTCTAGCAGGTGGGTATATGGATTATGCAGGAGCCGAAGGTGGAAATATAGTATTTACAGAACCTCAAAAGGCAGTTACTGCTTTAGTTCCACATGTCCCATTAAAGTTAACAGCTTCACATGTTTGGGATGCATTAGGGCTTCCATTAACAGCATTTAACGATAGCAGAAGAAAAGGAACTATAAGAAGCATAACTCCTAGAGATTTTCAACCTTACCAATATTCGATGGTTCAACTTCACGATAAAAATGGTAAACCTATAATGGTAGATGGGAAAATTATTGAGTTTTTTGGAACAAACCCTGTTGATATTCCTAACTGTGCAAACTGTCACTCTGGTGATGGAATTGCAGCTAAAATATCAAGGCAGGAAGGTTTAACATTATTTGATAAAGAATATGAGTATTGGAAGAAAAACTATCCTGATATATCAGAATATATGGCAAGACTTTCATCAGGTTCCATTAACATACTTGAATTACACGATAAAAGACATGGAACTAACTTTTTAAGAGAATATAATCCTAATGCATCAGGAAACAGACTAGGTTCTGTAGGCTCTGTTCACTGTGCAGATTGTCATGGTGATAATGTCCAAGGTGTTCTTCAAAATCCAAGACCTGGGGCATCTGGATACAAGACAAAACCAGGTCCTACTTTAACAGAAGCTATACATAGAACTCATGCTGTTTACTTAGCAAATATGAATGATAAAGCTGGAAGAACTGTTACCTGTCAAGCTTGCCATCCAACACACTGGCAAAATCCAGATATGAATGATTTTGATACTAATCCATACCAGATTATAGATTCTAATGGTAATAATAGATTTGCAGATGGAGACCAAAGAACAGCAGGAGGAGGATGTTATCTAAGAAGAGATGCCCACTCTAATCCATACGTAGAACCTCCATTTTTCTTAAATGAAATAGGAAAATGGTACTTAAAAAATGTAAGTTTAAAAGATGAAAACGATGAGCCAATTAGCAAAATAAGAGGTTTAACTTGCACAAACTGTCATAACCAGTTAACTCAAGAGCTCTACAAATACGATGACCTTGTAAATGTTGTAACCCAAGAAGGAAAAACTTTAAGGAATAAATCTATAGAAGAAGTTATAAAAGTTGTAGCTGGTGGAGATATTGAAAAATTCAAACAAATGGCTGACCCAAGAATAACTAAAGATAGCAATCCCATTTATGACTTTTATGGAAAACACAAAGGCGCTACTCTTGTAAAACTGGCCAAAAAAGATGGAAAACCAACACTACTTCCTTGGAATGCTAAAGAAGGAGACCTTGTTCCTTATGATGCAGCATCAGCAGGTAAAGATTGGTGGTTAGCACCTGCAGAACCACACTGTTCAAACTGTCACCTTGCACCATTTGTTGAAAGTGAAGGTGGAAAATACTTCCCAATAGACCAAAAAAATAAATATTCTTTATACAGATACTCAAAAGCCCATGGTTCTATAGCTTGCCAATCTTGTCATGAATCTCCACATGGATTGTATCCAGTAAGATATGAAGGAGATGATAGAACAGTTGATTTAACAACACATCAACAAGCATTACAGTTCTCTCCTGATGGTAGCTACACTGGACCTGTAACATGTGCAGCTTGTCATACCGTTAATGAAAAAGGTGTTCCAGTTCAACTGGTAGGAACAGAGTATGAAAATGATTACTGGGCATCAGTTGTCCTCATTCACTTCATGAGAGAAGGTGATGAAAAACTTTCAGTTAAGGATTTAGTTAAGAAGTATCCATACAAAAAAGCTCAAGAAATTGTATTAAAAGGCTGGAAATAAAAGTTTAGAGCCTACCTCTGACTCTGACCTCATCTTGAGGTCAGGGGTTTTTTCTTTTAATATAATTTTTATGAAAAAAATTATTACCGCCGATGGAAGCTTAACCTTATTCAATGAAGAATATCAAGAAGCATATCACAGCACAAAAGCAGGAGCTTATACAGAAAGTCTTCATAAATTTGTAAAACCTACTAAAATCGTTGAGTTAGCAAAAGAAAAAAATTCAATATCTATACTAGATATAGGTTTTGGATTAGGTTATAACGTAGCTACTGCTATAAATGAAGTTATCAGAAATTCTCCATATTCAAAATTAATCATATATTCCTTAGAAAAAGATACTTCTATACTGGATAAATTAAAAAAGATAGAACCACCAGAAGAACTAAAAAATATATACTCCAAACTTTTAAATGGAAATTTTGAAAGTAAAAAAATTGGTAAACAAAATTTCAAAGTTTATACAGTAAAAAACAAAAATTTTGAAATTTATATAATTTTTGAAGATGCAAGACAAACTATAAAAAAATTATATAAAACAAATCTTAAATTTGATGCAGTATTTTGGGATGCATTTTCTCCAAAAGTAAACACTGAACTTTGGACAGTAAATTTATTCAAATTAGTAAAAAAACTAATGAAACCTTATGCAATTTTAGCAACCTATAGTGCATCTTTAGCAGTTAGGAAGGGATTAATAGAAGCAGGTTTTAAAATAGGTTTAGTTGAGCCTATAGGTAGAAAAAGTTATTCAACAGTAGCTAGCTTAGAAGGTGAAATTCCTCCTCTTACAGAAAAGGAAAAAGAAAGGTTAGAAAACTCTCCTTATGCAATTGCCTATTATGATAATGAAGAATTAACCCTTTATCCAAAAAAAATAAAAGAGGAATGGGAAAAAAGGCTAAAGCAAAATCTCAATAAGGTTTAAATATATTCGTTTGCTATTTCTTGAGCTTTTTTTACTCCTTTTCCAAGTTCTACTTTATAGCCTATCTTATTTAATGCTATTTCTAATCCTGCAATTAGTTGCAACATATCCATAATATCAAAATACCCCATATGGGCAATTCTAAATATTTTTCCTTTTAAATGGTCTTGCCCTCCTGCAACTCTAAAGCCTATTTTTAAAAGCTGTTTTCTTAAATCATCTGCATTTATACCTTCAGGTGCATAAACTCCTGTTGCAGAATTAGAAGGACTTTTAGATAAAAGTTTTAATCCTAACTCTTTAACCGCTTCTCTAGTCATTTTGGCCAGTATTTCGTGTCTCTTAGCTAAATTGGAAACACCTTCTTTGAGCATTAATTTTAGACTTTCATTTAAAGCAATTATTAAACTAATAGCTGGGGTATATGCAGTTTGTCCTTTTGATTGTTTTTTGCTTTCTTCTTTTACATTTAAATAAAATTTAGGGAGGTTAGACTTTTCAAGTCTTTTTTCTGCTTTTTCACTGTAATAAAGAATAGAAAGTCCTGGTGGGAGCATCAATGCTTTTTGAGAACCTGTTACTAAAATATCTATACCTATTTCTTCTGGATATACCTCATAAACCCCAACAGAAGTAATTCCATCAACAACTAAAAGACAATCATCTAAAGAATTACATATATTTGCTAAATACTCAACATCATGTAAAGTAGTTGTAGATGTTTCAGAATGTTGAACTAGAATACCTTTTAAATCTTGGTTTTCTCTTATAATTTTATCTAGTTTATCCTTATCATAGGTTTCTCCCCACTCAATTTTATAATCAATTACATTTAATCCATAGGTTTGAGATATTTTTACCCATCTTTCTCCAAACTTTCCAGCATTTATAACTAAAACTTTATCTTCCTTTGAAAAGAAATTAACAATAGAGCTTTCCATTGCACCTGTTCCAGAAGAAGTGAGCATTAAAACATCTCTTTTAGTTTTTAGAAGTTTTTGTAAATTTTCTCTAGTTTCTAAAAAGATGTTTGTAAATTCAGGAGTTCTATGGTGAATAATTTGTTGACCTAAAGCTTTAATAACCTCAGGAGGTAAAGGAACAGGCCCAGGGGTAAACAATCTTTCTTTTATAAACATTTAAGCAAATCCTCCATTTTAGGTAAAGACTAAAACATTATTATACCAGTGTGAAATTGACACATAAATATAATATCGTTTTTTAAAAGAAATTTGACAATATTTCACTAAAGTTATATATTATAATCACAAAATATAAAATAAAATTGGGGCAAAAATGGCAAAAAAAGATTATTATGAAATACTTGGAGTAAGCAAAAATGCAACCCAAGATGAGATAAAAAAAGCATATAGAAAACTTGCTAGAAAATATCATCCAGATTTAAATCCCGGTAATAAAGAAGCAGAAGAAAAATTTAAAGAAATAAGTGAAGCTTATCAAATTTTATCAGACCCAGAGAAAAGAAAACTATATGACCAATTTGGACATTCTGCATTTCAGGGAGGAGGAGCATCAGCAGAAAATATAGATTTTGAAGAAATATTTAAACATTTTGGTGGTTTTGGTGGAAGTGGTGGTTTTGGAAGCATTTTTGATGATTTAGAGGATATTTTGGGAGATTTTTTAGGAGGTAGAAAAAGACGTGCAAATAGAACTTCTCAGGAAAGAGCACAAAGACCACAAAAAGGAGAAGACATATATCAAACTGTATCTATATCACTGAAAGATGCATATAAAGGAACAACCTTAACTTTAGAAGTGCCAAGATATATAGTTTGTGAAAAATGTGCAGGAACAGGAAATGAGCCTGGAAGCACTCCCCAAACTTGTCCAGAATGTAGAGGTTCAGGACAAATTGTTTATCAAGCAGGATTTATGCAAATAGCCCAGACTTGTTCAAGATGTGAAGGTTTAGGATACATACAGCAACCTTGTTCTGCATGTAATGGAAGAGGTTTAACTTTGAAAACTGAAACTGTGAAGGTTAGGGTTCCTCCCGGAGTAGATAATGGAAATAAACTTAGAGTTCCTGGAAAAGGACATAGTGGAAAGTTTGGAGGACCTGCAGGAGATTTATGGGTAATTATAAATGTAAAACCAGACCCATTATTTACCAGAAAAGGAGATAATTTATACATAAAAGCTAACATAAATGTTATTGAAGCTATAGAGGGAACAAGTTTAGAAGTCCCTACACTTGATGGTAAAAAAGTTGAAGTTAATATACCTGATGGAACTCAAAGTGGAGATAAAATAAGAGTATATGGCAAAGGTATGCCAAAGCTAAAATCTTCTGGTTATGGAGATATGTTTGTTATTGTAAATGTTAATATTCCATCAATAGAAAAACTTTCTAAAAAAGGTAAGAAGTTAGTCGAAGATTTAAAAAAAGAAATCCCACCAGTTTCAAGTAGATTTGAAAAGATAGAAAATTAATGAGGTGAGGAACTATGAGAAAGGATAAAGATAAGAAAAGAGAACCTGTATATATGATAGGGGCAGTATCAAGAATGTATAATATACACCCTCAAACGCTTAGGTTATATGAAAGAGAAGGATTGTTAGTTCCTTCCAGAACAGAAGGAAAAACAAGATTATATTCTCAAGAAGATTTAGAAAAATTAGAGTTTATCTTGTTTTTAACAAGAGAACTTGGAGTTAACTTAGCAGGAGTTGATGCAATTTTACGAATGAAGGAACAAATGGAGCAAATGCAAAAACAGATAGAGTATTTACTTGAATATATACAAGAAGAAATAAAAAGAAGGTATGCAGAAGATATAGATGAGCAAACAAAAGCCCTTGTAAGAATGCCTAAAATTCAAATTACAAAATTGGAAGATTATATTTATAATACTTACAAAAAAGATGAGGATTAACCTTTGGAAAAAGGTATTCTAAAGGAAGTTGAAGAAAACTTTCGGCAAATTTTTAATAAAATAAAAGATATTTATGATTTTGAAACTGCAGAAATAGATTTTTCACGGGTAGATAAAACTATAAAAATAGTCGTTGAAAATGAAGATATATACGATGATTGGCTAGAAATAGAAAGTCTATCTTTACCAAAGATAGAAAAAATAGAAGAAATAGAGCATGCAGATGGTCCATACCTAAAAGTAGATTATATATTAGAGACAGATTTTGCTATATTAACACGAAAAATAAGAATAAAAAGCAATGGTAAAGTAAGTATATTCAATTATATAAACTTTAAAGACAAAAAAAATAACTGCCTGTTAAGTATAGAAATAACGTATGATACTTATGGAAATTTAATCTTTAACATAGAAAAAATAACTTAAAGTAAAAATGGCAAATACAAAAATAGCCTCTAAGGTTTTTAGTTCTGTATCGAAAGTTTATGATAAATTTTTAGAAAAATTCACACTTGGATATATACACAAGTGGCAAAGTAAACTTATAGAAAACACAACAGTAAAAGAAACTGTCTTAGATATAGGAACAGGAACAGGAGAAATATTAAAAAAAATAAATGAAAGTTATCCAAATATATATTTAATAGGTGTAGATATTTCTTTTAGTATGCTAAAATTAGCAAAAAAGAAACTACCAAAAGCAAATTTTATCCTTGCAGATGCCCATAATCTACCTTTAAAAAATCAAACAATAACAAATATATTTTTTTCTTTAACATTTAGGCATTTAAATTATAAAGACATTCTAAGAAGCTTAAAAAAAATTTTAAAAAAAGAAGGAGAAATTTCTATCTTAGAAATACCAAAACCATCTAAATTTATTTATTTTTTAATTATAATTTTTATGAAATTCATATTTAAACCCATAGGAATACTCATATTTACAAAAGAAGAATATGAGTATTTTATTCACAGTATAGAAAACTCATTAACAGTAAAAGAACTTGTAAATCTTTTTGAAAAAAACGGTTTTAAAACTGTATACATAGAAAAAAAATTGTTTGGTCTTTTGGTTTTAGCAGTATTTAGAAAGGAAAGTTAGCAAAAATATGATATTATTATTTTAGAATATCATAAGACCTATTCTAATGAGGAGAAACAATGAAGGAATTTATAGTAGATGCTAGGAATTTCGATAAAATCTTAATAACAACTGCAATAGAATCTGGAGCAGACGCTATTATCGTTCCAGAGGATAAATTAGATTTAGCAAAAAAACTTGGTAGAGTTAAATTTATATGTGCATACAAAGATAGAAGTTTAAGTGATGATTTTGTAATTGTAAAAATAGAAAATAAACAAGATGAAGAAAAAGCTGCATCTATAGCCAAAAGTGGAAAAAAAGTTATTGTAGAAACAACTGATTGGACAATTATTCCTTTAGAAAACCTGATAGCTCAATCAGATAACATATACACATTTGTTAAAAACCAAGAAGAAGCAGAAACTGCAATAGGTATATTAGAAAAAGGAGTAAAAGGTATAGTAGTAAACACGAAAGATATAAATCAAATTAAAAAAATATCTAATGTTGTAAAACAACAATCTGAGAAATTAAACCTTGTAAAGGCTAAAGTAGTGTCTATTACTCCTGTTGGAATGGGAGATAGGGTTGCTGTTGATACTACTTCTTTATTAAAGCGTGGAGAAGGTATGCTTGTTGGAAATTCATCAGCAGGAATGATTTTTGTTCATGCAGAAACAGAAGAAAGTCCTTACGTTGCATCTAGACCATTTAGGGTAAATGCTGGTGCAGTTCATATGTATACAAGGGTTCCTGGTGGAAAAACTGTTTATTTATGCGAGCTTTCTGCTGGGAAGGAAGTTATGGTTTATGATACAGAAGGAAACGGTAGAGTTGTTTATGTAGGCAGAGCAAAAGTGGAAAGAAGACCGATGCTTTTAATAGAAGCAGAATATGAAGGAAAGAAACTTTCTGCGGTTTTACAAAATGCAGAAACAATTAGAGTTGTAGGGGCAGATGGTTCTTTAATATCAGTTGTTGACTTGAAAGTGGGAGACGAAATTCTTGGATATGTAGAAGAAGCAGGAAGACACTTTGGTATGAAAGTAGACGAAACAATAATTGAAAAATAAAAAATGAACACTTCTTTTAAAGTAGGAATTTTTGTTTTATTTACAGCTTTTATAGCAGGATATTTGATAATTACTTTCGAAAGTAAAAACTGGACAGGAGATACAAAAGAGTATTTTTTATATTTTGACGATATTTCTGGTTTATCTAAAGGTGCCGATGTTAGTGTTAAAGGATTAAAAGCTGGAAAAGTTAAAGATATTTATTATGATGATGGGAAAATAAAAGTAGTTGTTGCAATAAAAAAAGATATTCCAATACATCAAAATGCAAAAGCTTACATAAAAACTATGGGATTAATGGGAGATAAATATGTTTATATAGACCCAGGTTCACCAGAAAATCCAGTTATACCAGAGAAAGGAAAAATTAAAAACACTTTAACTTTAGCATCTGCAGAAGATACTTTTAACGATATATCTTTAGCTGCGAAAAAATTTGAAAAATTAATGGATAACTTAAATGAAGCTGTTGGAAATGGGAGATTAGTTAAGCTTATTGACAATATTAATTCTTTAGCTGTGGAAACAAGACAAGTTGTAGCAGAAAACAGAGAAAATTTAAGGAAATCTATAGAAAATATAGAAAAAATTACAGCACAGTTAAAAGAAACAATTCCTCCTTTAGTGAAAAAGATTGAAAAAATTGCCAATAATTTAGAGCAAATTACAGGAGATAATAAAGAAGATATAAGACAAATAATTGTAAGTCTAAAGAATTTAGCAAAAACATTAGAGAAAAAGGTTCCTAAAACTGTAGATAATATAAATGTTGCTTCTAAAAAAGCCAAAGAAATTTTATCAGATAACCAACAAGATATCAGAAAAGCAGTCAAATATATTAGGTCATTTGCAAAAAAACTAGATACTATTTTAGCAAAAATTAATGAAGGTAAAGGAACTTTTGGAAAGCTTGTTAATGAAAATTCTTTATATGACACTGTTAATGAAGGCATAAAGGATTTTTCAAAACCATTTAAAGTAATAAATGAATCAAAACTTTATGTATCTTTATTTGGAGAACAACACACAGGAAATAAAGATAGAAAGGCTGGAGTTTCTATTGCTTTAATGCCTAAGGATGATAGGTATATATATGTATCTTTACTTTCAAATTCTAATGGTAATATATCAGAAGTTGAAGAAATTAACACAAATGGAACTGTTTCAACAAGGACTAAGAGAGATTTAAATATACTTGTTGACATACAATATGCAAGGCAAGTATGGAAAACCAGATACGGTAATTTATGGGTTAGAGCAGGTTTAAAAGAATCTTCTGCAGGTGCAGGAATAGACTGGTGGTTTAGTGAAAACACTAGGCTAAACTTAGACCTTTATAAGTTTGACAGAAAATACGCATGGAATGAACCAGACAGTCCAGAACTTGATTTGGGAATTTTCTATAAATTAAAAAAAAGCCCATTATTTTTTAGGTTTGGAGGTTCTGATTTGCTAGTTTCAAAATATAAAGGAATTTATTTTGGGGTTGGACTAATGTTTACTGATGATTATCTTAAATATATGTTAGGATTATCCAATGCTATGAGATAATAATATAACTTAAGAAGGATGGAGATGGTGGTATGGAAAAGAAAGAATTTTTAAAAAATATATATCTTTTTGAAGGGTTGAAAGAAGAAGAGATAGATAATATAGCAAGATATTTTCATGAGAAAGAATATAAAAAGGGAGATTATATATTTTTTGAAGGGGATGAAGAACCAGGAATATACATTGTTGAAACAGGAATTGTTAAGCTCACAAAAGAAACTGCAGATGGTAAAACTGTAATTCTAAGGTTAGTTACTCCTGGTGAAGTTTTCGGATGGTTAGTCCTAGGAGAATCTAATGTTGATAGCACTTATACAGCTCAAGCTCTTATAGATAGTAAGGTATTACACATTTCTAATGCTGATTTTGTTAGACTTTTAACTCAATACCCAGCAGTTGCAGTAAAAATTACCTGTGATGCATCAAAGAAACTTTTAGAAGCATATGATAGACTTAAAAGCCTTGCTGCAGAAAAAGTTGAAGGTAGAATAGCAAACTTGCTTTTAGAACTATCTAAAAAAATAGGAAAAGAGGAAGATGGAAAGTTAGTTATAAATGCTCCAATTACAAGACAAGATTTAGCAGAAATGACTGGAACTACTGTAGAAACTGCAATAAGGATAATAAGTAAATGGAAAAAGGAAGGGCTAATAAATACAGAGAGAGGTAAAATAGAAATTTTAGACCCAGATTACTTTGAAGACCTTGTAAGTTAACAAGATTATTTTTGTAGTTATTATAATCAGAGTGAAATCTTATAACTACGATTTTATTTTTTTACAAAAATTTAGTTGTAAAAATCTAATAAATATCATATTGAAAAATTTTTATATACATATATAATAATATTCGCATTTTCTAATAATTTGAGATAAAAGGGGAAAAGCAATGATAAAAAAAACCATTGGTATAAGTTTTTTACTTAGTGGGTTGGTATTTGCTAAAGAAATAACTTTACAAGAGGCAATAAATACTGCTTTACAAAATGGATTTGGAATAAAATCAAAGCAAAAACTTATAAAGGCAAAAGAATTTGAATTAAATGCAACAAAAGGTTTCAGGTATCCTAAACTAACGCTATTTGCAAACTTTTTAAGAACAGATAACCCAGGCTATGCAATGATGAATACTCTAAATCAAAAAAGACTAGATATAAATCAATCTTCTGAGTATGTAGATATGACTTCTTTTAATTCTATTTTTGGCAATTTTGGAATTAACTTCAACACTCCAACATATCCAGAAGTAAATAATTGGCAAACCAAATTACAACTGGAGGTTCCAATATTTACAGGTTTTAAAATATCAACTGCTATACGAATGAAAACTAAAGATTTACAATCTTCAAAAAAAGAGCTAGAAAGTGAAAAACAAAAAACTATCCTAAATGTCATAAAGGCATACAAAGGGGCGTTGCTTGCAAAAGAAGGTATGAATGTAGCCCAAGAAGCTTATAATACTGCAAAAAAGCATTATGAAGTTGCTAAAAAAATGTATGATACAGGGCTTGTTGTTTATGCAGATGTATTAAGAGCAAAAGTTTATATGCTAGATATGCAAAATAAAATAACAGAAGCTAAATCAAAATATCTAACTGCAAAAAAGGCATTGCTTTTAGCAATGGGAAAAACTGATGTATCTCCTGAAGATATAGATGTAGTTGGAAAATTGTCATGTAATGCACCACAAAAAGAGGTATCTTATTATCAAAAGTTAGCTTTAAAACTTAGACCTGACCTTCAAGCAGTTAGAACAAAAGTTTTAATAGCTAAAGATATGATAAAAATGGCTAAATCTGATTACTATCCCAAAATTGGAGCATTTGCTTTTGTTGAAAACAATTCTAAAGATTTTCTATTTTCTGACAATGCAAACTGGTGGGGAATTGGTGTTGGGTTAACATGGAATGTATTTAATGGATTTGTAAGAGAAAATAAATATAAATCTGCAAAGGAAATTTATTCTTCATATTCTCAAAAACTAAAAGGTTTTGAAGAATACATAAAGTTTAAAGTTTACGATAGCTATTATAAATGGATAGATGCATACGAAAAATACAAAACAAAAAAGGAAGCCTTAAACATGGCAGAAGAAGTTTTATCTATTACAGAAAAAAGTTATAACAATCAGATGGCATCTATGTTAGACCTTATAGATACTCAAACTTTAAGAGATAAAACTAAATTTGATTTATCTCAAGCAAAATACCAATGTGAAGTTTCTCACGCAGAACTACTTTATAACATAGGAAATTTAAATAAATAAAAAATATACGGAGGATAGGAAATGAAATCAGTAATAAAATTTGGTCTATTTTTTATCTTGCCAATTATAATGGTAATTTTGTGGATAGGAGGTGTTTTTTCAGACAGAATTCCTCCAGGGTATGCACAAGAGCAACCTAAAACTATAAGTGGTGTAAAAATTGATGTTATAAAACCTACAAAAATAAAAGAAATTTATAAATTAGAAGGCTACACAACTTCAAAGGAAACTGCAAAAGTCGCAACGAAATTAATGGGAAAAGTTTTAGATATAAAAGTAAATGAAGGAGATTTTGTAAAAAAGGGGCAACTTTTAGCAATTATTGATATTTCAGATGTAAATGCCAAAGAAAAAGAAGCTTTAGCAGGTCTTGAAGAGTTATCAAAAGCAAGAGAAGAAGCTTTAGCAGGTAAAGAGGCAGTTTTAGCCCAAATATCTTTTCTAGAAAAAACTTATAGCAGAATGAAAACTCTTTATGAGGAAAATGCACTTCCAAGACAAAAATTAGATGAAATTGAGATGAAGTTAAACACTGCAAAGGCTAAATTAAAACAAGTTGAAGCAAAATTAAAACAATTAGATGCAAAAGAAAAACAAGTAAAAGCAAAATTAAAACAAGTAAAAATTATGAAAAGCTATGGCTATATAAAAGCACCATTCAATGGTTATGTAATCAAGAAAATGGCAAATATTGGAGATATGGCAAATCCAGGAATGCCTTTATTTGTTATAGGAAATACAAATTTGCAGTTTTTATCAAATGTAGATGTTAAATATATAGATAAAGTAAATGTTGGAGATGTTCTAAATATAAAAATAGATGCAACAGGTAAAACATATAAAGCAAAAGTTGTAGAAAAAAATAGTAATGTTGACCCTGCAAATAACTCGTTTTCTATAAGGGCAACTATCCAAAATCCAGAAAAACTTGGTGTAGGTTTTTATGGGAAAACTTATATAACAATTGATGAAACAGAAAAACTACTTATACCTAAAACAGCAATAAAAAGATGGAATCAAGTTGAAGGGGTGTTTGTAGTTTCTCCAGATGGTATTTTAAGATTTAAGCCGGTAAAACTTGGGGAAAAGTATGGAGAGAAATATGAAGTTAAATCTGGAATTGTGCCTGGAGAAAAAATTGTTATTGATGGTGTAGAAAAAGCTTGTGATGGTTGCAAAGTAAGACTATAAGTTGGAGGTAAAAATGGAGCAAGAAAAATTAAATAAAATAGGGCTTGCTGGTAAGATAGCAAAGGCGTTTATAGATTCAAAACTTACACCGCTTTTAGTTCTTGGTATGTTATTGCTTGGATTATTTGCAGTTTTAACAACTCCAAGAGATGAAGAACCTCAAATTGTTGTTCCAATGATAGATATTACTGTTCCTTATCCGGGAGTTGAAGCTGAAGAAATAGATAAAACAGTTGTTAAACCCTTAGAAAAATTAATGTGGGAAATTCCAAATGTAGATTATGTTTATTCTTATGCAGGAGATGGATTTGGGGTAGTTACAGTAAGGTTTGAAGTTGGTTCTGACCCTGAAGATAGCTTAGTAAAACTCTATAGTAAATTAATGTCTAATTACTATAAGATGCCAAAAGGGGCAATGGACCCAATTGTTCAACCAAAATCTATTGATGATGTTCCTATTATGGCAATTACCCTTTATAGTGATAAATATTCTTCATATGAAATTAGAAGAATTGCAGAAGTTGTTGAAGACCAATTAAAACAACTAGAAAACATTTCTGAAACTCATATTATTGGTTCAAAACCTAAAATCATAAATGTATGGTTTGACCCTGTTAAGTTAAATGCATATCACATTATGCTACCACAGGTTGTAAAAGCAATAAACGCTACAAACTATGAACTACAAGCTGGAGAGTTTGATAATAATGGATATAGATATAAAGTTAGAGTTGGGAAATTCTTTGATAGTATTGAAGATGTAAAAAATACAGTTATAGGAGTATACAATAACAAACCAATATATATAAAAGATGTTGCCAAAGTTTTTGAAGGTGAAGGAGAAAAAACTAATTATGTTAATTTTGGGTTTGGAACTGCATCTGGAGAAACTGATAAAGTATATAATGCAATAACTATATCTATAGCTAAAAAAACAGGAAGTAATGCAGTTGTAGTTGCAGATAATATCATAGAAAAGCTCAATCTCTTAAAAGGGGAAATAATACCTGATGATGTTCATATAAAAATTACCAGAGACTATGGAGAAACTGCTACAGAAAAAGCTAATGAGTTAATTGAACACTTATTAATTGCAACATTTTCTATAGTTTTACTAATTGCTGTAACCCTTGGATGGAGAGAATCTTTAATTGTTGCAGTAACAATACCAGTAACTCTTGCAATAGCATTATTTTTAAGTGAAATGTATGGATACTCACTAAATAGGGTTACATTATTTGCACTTATATTTTCAATAGGTATTCTTGTTGATAACTCTATTGTTGTTCTTGAGAACATACACAGATGGTTTTCTATGAGAAAACTTCCTATGAAAGAAGCTGCGATTATAGCTACAGACGAAGTTGGAAACCCTACAATTCTTGCAACATTTGCAGTAATAGTTGCACTTCTTCCTATGGCATTTGTTACAGGGTTAATGGGTCCATATATGAGACCAATCCCTATAAATGCTTCTGTTGCAATGTTTTTCTCTATGGTTTTAGCTTTTATCCTAACACCTTATCTAGCACTAAGATGGTTAAAACATGATGAAAAACATGAATCTCCTGAAAGTTTAGAAAGAGAGGATGAAGCTAAAGCTGGATTTTTAGCATGGATGTTTGAAAGAATATATATTCCTTTATTTAGAAGTAGATTTAAAAGATGGGTATTTTTAGGATTTTTAGGATTACTTCTTGTAGGTTCAGCATATCTACTTGTAAATAGAACAGTTTTAGTAAAAATGCTACCTTATGATAATAAAAGCGAACTATTTGTAGTTTTAGATATGCCAGAAGGAACTCCTTTAGAAAGGACTTATGAGGCAACAAAGGCAATTGCAGATTATATTAAAAAGCAAAACGAAGTTGAAAATTATGTAATGTATGTAGGTGTTCCAGCACCGTTTGACTTTAATGGTCTTGTTAGACATTACTATTTCAGAGTAGCTCCTCATTATGCAATGATAAAGGTAAATCTTGTTAATAAATATGAAAGAAAAGCTCAATCTCACGAAATAGCAGAAAGAATAAGAGGCGAAGTTTATAAAATAGCAAAAAGCTATGGAGCTAAATATGTTGCAGTAGTTGAGCCACCTCCAGGGCCACCTGTTTTATCTCCAATAGTTGCAGAAGTTTATGGACCAAATTATAAACATCAGCTTGAAATTGCAGAAAAAATAAAAGAAATATTTGAAAGTACCTCTGGTCTTATAGATATTGGAATTTACACAAACTATCCACAAAGACAATACATAATAAAAATAAAAGAAGAACTTGCTCAAAGATTTGGAATGAATACAGAAAACCTTGCTAAAACTATAAGAATAGCTTTATCTGGATACACTGCAGGATTAATATATAACGGAATAGATACAGAACCTCCACAAATAGTTATTCAACTAGACACTATTTATAGAAATAGTTTAAAAGATATTCTTGCAATGAAAATACCTACCCCAAAAGGTGGAGTTCCTCTAAGTTCTCTTGTTGAGATTGAAGAAGGAACAAGTAAACATGATATTTATAGAAAGAACCTACAATCTGTTGTATATGTTGTAGCAAATGTTAATGACAGTGTTGGTAGTCCTGTATATCCAATAATAGATTTATGGAATAAGATTAAATCTATAGAAACCCCAGATGGAAAAGGCTTAGAGCTTCTTCTAACACATCAACCAGAGTTTACTGATAGATATTATGTAAAATGGGATGGTGAGTGGCAAGTAACTTATGAAACATTCAGAGATATGGGAATAGCCTTTGGAGTTGCAATTGTAGTGCTTTATATTCTTCTTGTTGGATGGTTTGGTTCATTTAAAATGCCAGCTGTTATAATGTCTCCTATCTTATTTACACTAGTTGGGATAATCCCCGGACACTGGTTAATGGGAGCATTTTTCACTGCAACATCGATGATTGGATTTATTGCCCTTGCAGGAATTATACTTAGAAACTCAATATTATTAGTTCAATTTGCAGAAGATAAGATAAAAGAAGGGTATTCTGTAGAAGAGGCTTTATTAGAAGCAGGTATAGTTAGAACAAGACCTATATTACTTACAGCAGCAGCAATAGTTGTTGGTGCGTTTGTTATCATTTTTGACCCAATATTTAATGGACTTGCAATAGCACTTATATTCGGAACAATAGCTTCAACGCTTATTACTCTTGTTGTTGTTCCTGTTTTATACTTTATGATAGAAAGAAAAAGAGCTAAAGTTTTATGTATGGCACCAGCTGTTCCTATTAATGAGGGTAAAAAAGAAAAAACAAATAAATAGTTGACATTTTTGGGAGGGGGGATTTACTTTTTATATTAAATATATCAACATGTAAGGGTGCTTAAATGTTTTCTTTTATAACAAAGCTTTGGCTATTTTTACTTTTAATAGCTATTTTAGCTATAGCTCTTAGCATATCTATAATTGTTTTGATTTGGGTTGGAGTAGTATTACTTTTTACAATTCCTTATGTTTTTTATCTAAAATGGAAAGCTAAAAAACAGTTAGAAGAAAACAGTATTTATGAAGCAAAAATAATAAAAGTAGAAAATTTAGATGATTAATTTATCCCATTAAGCTTTTTCAAAATTTCTAGCACACTACAAAAATCATTTTCAGAGTATCCATTTATGTATGTACCCTTATAAATATCGTTTGTAATCGAAAAATAAGGGGAAACTAGATTATTTTTGTCTAATATCTCGCTAAAATATCTTAAATCTTTTACCAAAAGTTTTGTTGAAAATTGGATAGAGTAATCTTCATTTAGTATTTTATCTTTCTTAACTTCTAAAACTGCAGATTTTCCTGCTCCGTTTTCAAGAACTTTTATTGTAGTTTGCCTATTTATTCCAATTTTTTCAGCTAAAACAATAGCTTCTGATAATGCTCCCATAAAAGTAGCCAAAACACTATTATTTATTAGTTTCAAACTACTAGAAATTCCATAATCTCCAAGGTAAAAAACTTCTTTACCTAAAACAGAAAATAATCCAAGGAGTTCCTTATAAGTTTTCTCATCTCCACTAACAAGTATAGTTAACATTCCCTTTTCTGCTAAAAGAACATTTCCTAAAACAGGGGCTTCCAAGAAATTAGCCCCTTTTTTTAAAAACCTTTCTGCAAGTTTTTTAGCAATCTCAGGTTTTACAGTAGTCATATCAATAAAGACTTTACCTTTTATTGGTAGTTCTAATATCTTACTGTATACTTCTTCAACTGCTTCCGCATCAGAAAGTATTGTTATGATTATATCCTGCTCTAAAACCAAACCTTCTAATGTATTTGTATAGGGAAGACCACTTTCTTTAGCTTTTTGTATAGTTCTGTTCCATACTTTTACATTAAAATTTGCATTAGCAAGATTTTTTGCAATCAAAGTTCCCATATTACCAAGACCAATTAAACCAACATTTTTCTGCAATTATTTAGCTTCCTTGGTTTGCTTTTCTGTTTTTATAGGTATATCAGATGGAATTTGACGCAAATTTTTAATTTTATAATGGTCAATCAAAGATAAAGATAAAACCAAAGCTAAAAATATTCCACCTAGCCAGTAAGTTATTTTAGTTAATATGTTAGAAGCACCAGCTCCTAAAACTGCAGCAGCTGCTCCAGAGCCAAAAACTGCTCCAATTTCTGCTCCTTTTGTTTTTTGCATAAGTATTAGAATAACTAGCAATATACTATCTATTACAAGGAATACAGATAAAATTGTATACAGTATGTCCATTTATACCTCCAGTACTTTAGTTATAATTTGGTAAAATTTTTTAGGGTCTAAACTTGCAGAACCTACTAAAAATCCATTGATGTTTGGTTGTTTTATCAAATCTTTTGCATTTTCAGGTTTTACACTTCCCCCATATAAAATTCTAGTTTTTTCATCATTTCCTTTAGAAAGTTCATTTATTAAACTTCTTATAAACTTATGAACCTCTTCTGCCTGCTGTGGTGTTGCTGTTTTTCCAGTTCCAATTGCCCACACAGGTTCATAAGCTATATCTACAAATTGTATATCTGCGTTTAAACCTGCTAAACCTTTTCTAATTTGATTTTCTATAACTTTTAGGGTTATCCCTTGTTCTCTTTCTTCTAATGTTTCTCCAACACATAAAATTGGCCTAATTCCATGTTCTATAGCAGAAAAAACTTTATTATTTATTAAATTATCACTTTCTCCAAAAATTTGTCTTCTTTCAGAGTGTCCAATTATTACATAATCAACATTTAACTCATTTAACATCAACGGAGAAATTTCTCCTGTGTAAGCCCCTTTTTCTGCATAAAACATGTTTTGAGCTCCAAGGTAAACATTGTATTTTCCTTCCTTTTTTACAGTATCAAATTTTATTGATGCAGAAGCAAGGGCAGTAAAAGGAGGAGCTATCATGATATCTACTATAAACAAATCCTTTACAGAAGGTAAAAACATATCTAAATATTCTAAAGTTTCTGCAGTAGTTTTATGCATTTTCCAGTTGGCAGCAATTAGATATTTCATTACTTATCCTCTAAATGTCTTATTTCTTTGTTTAAAATATTTCCATTTTCATCTAAATCATAAACAATAGGTGTTCCTGTTGGAATTTCTACTTTTACAATTTCCTCAGGAGATAGTTTTTCAAGATACATAACGATACTTCTTAAAGAGTTTCCATGTGCTACAACAATTACATTCCTACCATCTACTATATCACCCATAATTGCTCTTTCCAAAAACGGAATAGTTCTAGCTGCAGTATCTTTTAAAGATTCACCTTCTGGTGGGGCAATATCATAGCTTCTTCTCCAAAGATGAACTATATCTGCTCCCCATTTTTGTCTAGCTCTATCTTTGTTTAATCCTTGTAATGCTCCATAATGCCTTTCATTTAAAGCTTGGTCTTTTATAACGGGAATTAAAAGTCCTACAGTTTCTAGAATAATTTTTAAAGTTTCTTGAGCTCTTGTTAAAGCAGATGTATAAGCAACATCAAACTTAATATCTTTTAAGAGTTCTCCTGCTTTATATGCTTCTTCTTTTCCCTTTTCTGTTAGTGGAACATCTACCCATCCTGTAAATCTATTTTGTAAATTCCAAACAGACTGACCATGTCTAACAAGAACTAATTTTGGCATTAATCTAACCTCATAAAGAATTTTTACAAGTTATTATATCAGTTTAGATAGTTTTCTTTCCATTGCTATAAAACCAAAAGGAATCACAGAAAATAAAATTAATTCAAAAACAAGTTTATTGTTAAAATTGTGTTCTTTTTTTGCATCGTATAAAACTTTTAAAAAGTAAAGCCATAAAATTCCATGTATAGAGCCAAATATTAATGTTGCTATTTTATATCCCCATATATACTTAAGGGGCATTGCTATAAAAAATAGGATAATTAGAGAAATTCCCTCAATAATTGATACTTTAATAAGTTTTCTAATAGATTCCAAAGACTTTACCTCCTTATATGTTTTTTTGTTTAGTTATTGTGTAGTTCTCTTGTATATATCAGCTCTAAAATTTCCATTTGTTAACTGTTATAATAACAATTATACTGTTTTATATTTGATGGAGAGATTTTATGAATTTTCTAAAAATTCTGCTATTGGGGTTAATTGTTATGGGTATATCAGTATTAAATAATTCTATTGCAAAAGAGAAAGTTTATATACATAAACTTAAAAATGGAGCAACTTTAATTGTAAAGCCAAGAAAAGATACAACAGCTGTATCCTTACAAGTTTGGTTTGGTGTTGGTTCTGTATATGAAAATGACAGAGAAAGGGGACTGTCTCACTTTTTAGAGCATATGTTGTTTAATGGTACTAAGTACACAGAGCCTGGAGAGATTGAATTTGAAGTAGAAAAAAAGGGAGGAATTATAAACGCTGCAACATCTTTTGATTTTACATATTACTATATAGAGATAGGTCACTTATATTGGAAACAAATGCTTAAGTATCTCCTGCTTATGACTACCCAGCCTACACTTTCAGAGCAGATGATAAAAAAAGAAAAACCTATTGTTTTAGAAGAGTTGAACAGGCATTTAGATAATCCGAAGTCTTTCTTGTGGGATACATATAACAAACTTGCTTATAGAATTTCTAACTATAAACATCCAGTTATTGGTTATAGAGAAACTATTGAAAATTTTGATGAAAAATTGGTTAAAAATTATTTTTATTCACATTATGTTCCATCTAATACTTATATAGTAATTGTTGGAAATGTTAATGAAAAAGAAGTTTTAAAAGAAGTTAACGAAATTTTTAAAGCAGTAGATGGAAAATATTATAAACCCCCTCAAGTACCTTTAGAACCTGAGCAAAAGGAGATAAGAAGAAAAGATTTATATAAAAAACAAGTGACAAGGGCTTATGTGGCTATTGGTTGGCAAGCTCCACCTATAAATACAAAAGAAAGTTATGTAGCTTCAGTTTTAGAGTATATATTTGCTGGTGGAAAAAGTGCAATTTTATACCAAGAACTAAAAGAAAAAGGATACGTTCAGGCGATTTACAGTGGATATTTAGCTCATAAAGGAACTTCTCAATTTTTATTTTACTTTGTATGTGAGCCTAAAAAGGTAGAACAAGCAAAAGACAAACTTTTTGAAATAATATTTAATTTTGTAGAAAAGGGAGTAGATGAAGATTTAGTAGAAACTGCAAAGAAAAGAATAATAAACTCAGAAGTTTTCCAAAGGGAAGAAGTTTCAAATGATGCAGAGGAATATGGGTATGCTATGGCAGTAGCAGGAGATATTGATTATGCGATAAATTACTTAGATAACATTAAAAAAGTTTCTAAAAAAGATATAGATGATTTTTTAAAAAAATACTTTGGAAAAAACAACTACACGGAAGTTAGATTACTTCCAAAAAAGGAGTAAATATTGAATATTACTAAAATCTTTTCTCTGGAGGATTTTAAAGATAGTATTCCATTTACAGCCTTAGGAGCTAGAACTTGCTATAGTAGTGGTGATTTAAATTATCTCCTTAATGACCCGAGAGTTGTAAGCAAAGAAGAAAGGGCAAAATTTTTATCAAAACTTGGAAATTATAAGCATTTTTCAGTATTTGCCCATTCTTTTGCATACAAAAATTTGCTTACATTAGAAGAAGAAATGTTAGATAAAATAATAGGGGAAGAATTAAAAAACTTACCTAAACAACAAAAGGCTCAAATTTCAGCTATAAAAATAGGAGCTACAAGATTTAAGAGCCATTATAATCCAAAATATCCAACAGTTATAGGAATTTCTTTAAGACACTATTTAGAAGAACTTTTAGAAGAAAATGAAGAAGAATATTTTAAATCCTTTGAAAAAATAGCAAATTACGATATTCCTGTTGAACCTTTAGGATACAAAGATGATGTGTGGTTAATAGGGTTAAAAAATGAATACGATGGCTATGCAGTTTTTTATATAGACAACGTATCAAGAACCATGACTCATCAGCTAGTAAGGCATACAACTTTAAACTTTTCTCAAAGAAGCCAAAGATATGTCAAAGAAGACGAAAACTTATTTATAATGCCACCTTCTATAAATAAAGCCATTTGTAGATTAGAAAATAAAAAAATAAAAGAAAATTTTGTTTCAATAATAAAAAAATTTTTATCTTATGTTCGAAAAAGTGATGCTAAAGAAGCCTTAATCAAAAAAGTAGAGAAGAGAGTAAATGATTTTATAAATGAAGAAGAAAATTTAAATAATTTAGAGCAACTTTTTAAATTTACAGACCAGCTTTGTGAAATTGTCTATGATTATGCAGTTTACAGTTGTAAAGTAAAAAGGGAAGATGCAAGATTTATACTCCCTCATGGTAGAAAAACAACAATTGTAGTTTCTGGAACTTTAAACTGGATAAAAGATTTTATTTTAAAGAGAACTGACCCTCATGCCCAGTGGGAAATTCAAAAAGTTGCAAATGCTATGAAATATTTATTAGAACAACAGGGAGTAAAAGTTTAAAATGGAAAAGAACTTTTTTGTTAAGTCCCATGGTCTTGGAAATGAATATATAGTTTTACAACAAGATAATATAGATTTTAACTTAAGCAAAGAAGTTATAAAAACACTATGCAATGTCCATTTTGGAATAGGTTCAGATGGAATTTTATTAAAAGTTAACTCAAAAAATGCAGATTTTGGACTTAGGATTTTTAATCCAGATGGTAGTGAAGCAGAAAAAAGCGGAAACGGATTGAGAATTTTTTGCAAATTTTTATATGATTATGGTTTTACAAACGGAAAAAAGCAATGGACAGTGGAAACTAAAGGTGGTATTGTCAATGCTAAAGTAGAGACTGAAGAAAATGGTAAGGCAAAGATTATAACTATAGATATGGGAAGAGCTACTTTTAAAGCAAAAGAAATTCCTGTAAATGTAGAAACTGAAGAAATTTTAGACTACCCATTAAATGTTGAAGATAAAGAATTTTTAATAAACTGTGTATCTGTTGGAAATCCTCACTGTGTAATAATTGTTGATGATTTAAATGATAAAGATATAAAAAAATATGGAAAGCTAATAGAAAATCATCCTATATTTCCAAATAAAGCTAATGTTCAGTTTGCTAAACCTGTAAATAAAGATACTGTAGAAATTAGAATATGGGAAAGAGGAGCAGGATATACATTAGCTTCAGGTAGTTCTTCATCTGCTGTTGCAAGTGTAATGGTAAAAAAAGGTATTACAAATAAAAATGTTTTAGTCAAAATGCCCGGAGGAGAGTTAAAGATAAGTATAGATGAAAACTTTAATATAAAAATGACTGGTGAGGTTGAAGAAATTTGTAGTGGAATTTTAAGTGAAGAATTAGTTAGAAAATTTAAGTAATCAGGAGGTCTAAATGTCAAAAATCCAAAAAATTAGGGGATTTCAAGATATATATGGAGAAAATGCAAAAAAATATAGAAAAATAATAGATACTGCAAGAAAAATTTTTGATAAATATAATTTTGAAGAAATAATTTTACCTTTTATTGAAGATATATCACTTTTTAAAAGGTCTGTAGGGGAAGCTACAGATATAGTTCAAAAAGAGATGTATATTTTTGAAGATAAAGGTGGTAGGGCAATAGCTCTTAGACCAGAAGGAACAGCCTCTGTAGTAAGAGCATATATAGAAGAAGGAATGTATGCCAAAGGTGGGTACAAAAAGCTGTTTTATGAAGGAGCCATGTTTAGATACGAGAGACCACAGGCAGGAAGATACAGGCAATTTCATCAAATAGGTGCGGAAATTTTTGGCGTAGATACGGTAGTAGCAGATGCAGAACTTATAAAAATGGTTAAAGAAATTTTAGATGAATTAAAAATTGAAGTTAGACTTGAAATTAATTCACTAGGTAGTTTTGAAGATAGGAAAGAGTATATAAGACAGCTAAAAAAATTTTTAGAAAGTAAAAAAGAAAATCTATGTGAAACTTGCCAAACTAGGATAGAAACAAATCCTTTGAGGGTTTTAGACTGTAAAGTAAAACAATGTAAAGAAGAAACGAAAATTGCACCACTAATTACAAACTATTTATCTGAAAAAAGTTTAGAAAGATATACAAAACTTAAGGAATATCTAAAAGCTTTAGGTATTCAGTTTACAGAAAATCCAAGACTTGTTAGGGGACTAGATTACTATACAGATACAGTTTTTGAGTTCATTACAGATAAAATAGGAGCTCAAGCAGCAGTAGCAGCAGGAGGAAGATACGATAAACTAGTTTCACAGCTGGGAGGGCCAGAAACACCAGCTTTAGGTTTTGCAGCAGGAGTTGAAAGATTAATGCTTTTAGTAGAAGGATTACCTGAAGGAAAACCATTAACTGTAGTTATTCCAGTAGTTAGCGACTATAATATACGAGCTTTAAAATCTTCAAATCTTTTAAGAAGCAAGGACATAAAAACAGAAACTCTCTTAAAAGAAGGAAGTTTAAAATCAAAAATGAAACTTGCAAACAAATTAAATGCAAAATTTGTTATCTTTGTAAGTGATAAATATGAACTTAAATATATGGATACAGGAGAACAGGAAATTTTTGAAAACATAGAAGATTTAGTAGATGTTTTAAATGAAAAAATTTAATCCAAGTGGATATATAAATTTTCTTTATGCAAAAGGTATTTCTAAAAAGGAAAAATTTAATTTATTACTATTTAGGTATAGTTTATATGCATTTAGTATATTAAATCCTTTAGACATTGATATAAAACTATTTTTAAAAAATCTATCAAAAGACAAAGACATAAGAAACTCGGTTATTTTTATAAAACTATCAGTCCAGCTTTTAAAATTAAAAGTAAATAACTTTTTATCTCTAATATCTACAGA
>DTZN01000312.1 GCA_012961365.1 Hydrogenothermaceae bacterium | reverse complement strand
TGGTGGAAAAAGCAAACTCCAGATATAGAAAATGTTCAAATAGAAGTTGTTGATATATGGCATTTTATAATGTCTTTTATATTACTGGACTTTGAAAAATTAGAAGATGCTTTAGAAAGTGAATATATAGACTTTTTTATAAAAGGAGTAAATGAAGACTTTCATAATATAAATATAAATGGGATATATATACATCATTACCTTGGGGAAACAGATGAATATCAAAGGATTATATTCCTTGCAGAACGGGTTGCAGAAGGATTTTTGAAAAATGAACCTTTAGAGGGTATATTTTTCTTTGGACTTTTAGTAAAAAATACAATTTCTTTTAAAGACTTATATCTTTTATATATAGGTAAAAATATACTTAATCACATTAGGCAAGAATTTGGATATAAAGAAGGAAATTACAAAAAAACAATTGATGGACTTGAAGACAATATATACTTATTTAAATTAGTGAAACAAGTAAAAAATAAAAATCAACTAGAAGAAAAAATTAGAGAAGAATTTAAAAAACTAATGGAGGGATAACTATGGAGCCTTATGGATTTTTTATAAGTCAATTATTTTGGTTAATTTTTATATTTATGCTTGTTTTTCCAATGCTAAAAGCACAAACTTTAGAGTGGAGTAGAGAAAGACTTATTAGGGCTATTGAGGAAAAAAGAAAATCAAGAGTTATAACTATGATACATAGACAAGAAACTCGTTCATTTTTTGGGTTTTTTATGATGAGGTTTATTAATATTGAAGATTCAGAACAAGTGTTAAGAGCCATTAGATTAACACCTAAAGATATGCCTATAGATTTTATAATCCATACTCCCGGAGGTCTTGCGTTAGCAGCTACACAAATAGCACAAGCCCTAGCAGACCATAAGGCACCTGTTAGGGTGATTATTCCTCATTATGCAATGTCTGGAGGAACATTAATAGCGTTAGCTGCAGATGAAATTATTATGGATGAACATGCTGTTTTAGGTCCTGTTGACCCACAATTAGGACAGGAACCTGCAGCATCTATTGTAAAAATTAAAGAGCTTAAAAATCCTAATGAAATAGATGATACAACATGGGTAAAAATAGATGTAAGTGAAAAAGCATTAAAACAAATGTATGAAAATGTAAAAAATGTATTATTGAAAAAAGGGTATTCAGAAGAAATTGCTAAAAAGGTAGCTGAAGAATTATCCCTCGGAAAATATACACATGATTATCCAATTACAGTGGATAAGTTGAAAGAATTAGGTTTAAAAGTTTCTACAGATATGCCAGAAGAAGTTTATGCATTAATGGAACTTTATCCTCAACCTGCAGGACCTCAATCTGTCCAATATATACCTGTTCCTTATCAAAGACCTGGAAATTCCCAGCAAGCAGGTAAATAAGAATGAGTAAGATAAAAGAAATTTTTTCCTTAAAATACATAAGAGATACATTCTTAACAGGCTTTTTTGTTTTTTTACCTGTAGCCCTTACTATTTTTATAGTTTTCTATATTCTTTCTTTGGTAAATAATTTAGTTTTGCCTTATTTAAGATATATACTTCCCATTCCAGATATACCTGGCATGGGTGTTTTAACAACATTACTTTTAATATTTTTTACAGGACTTTTAACTAAAAATTTTTTGGGAAAAAAACTTTTAAGTATTAGTGATTATATATTTTCCAAAATCCCTTTAGTAAGGTCTATATACAACTCATTAAAACAAATAACAGAATCATTATTTATAAAAAAAGGTTCATTCAAAAAAACAGTTTTGGTAGAATTTCCAAGGAAAGGAATGCTTTCTTTAGCCTTTGTTGCTAATGAGATAAAAGTTGATGACAAAAAATACTATGCAGTTTACGTCCCAACAGCACCTAACCCAACTTCAGGATATACAATTTTTGTAAAAGAGGAAGAAGTTATCCACACAAATTTAACAGTAGATGAAGCTACAAAAATTATACTTTCTGGAGGATTAGTAATTCCTAAAGAAGTAAAAAGAAAAGACTATATTTAAGTAGTGTCCCACTTATATCCTATACCACGAACCGTTTTTATATATTTTCCATATTCTCCAAGTTTATCTCTTAAATTTTTTATATGAACATCAACAGTTCTATCAAAAACATCATCTTCATTTTTCCATATTTCATCTAATATGAAATCTCTCGATAAAACCTTTTTCTCAGATTTAATTAGCAATGTTAAGAGTTTAAACTCTTTAGATGTTAATCTTATAGGTTTATTATTAATCTCTACATTATACTTATCAAAATCTATCTTAAAATCATTAAATTTATAATGTTTTTCCTCTTCAGGACAATTTTTCTTTTTAGTTCTTCTTAAAATAGCTTTTATTCTAGCTAATAGCTCTCTTATTGAAAAAGGTTTTGTAATATAATCATCTGCTCCAAGCTCAAGTCCAACTATTTTATCTATCTCTGTGCTTTTTGCAGTTAGCATTATAACAGGTATATCTGCTGTTTCTTTATCGGATTTTAAAAGCTTACATAGCTCAAGACCATCCATGTCAGGAAGCATAATATCTAAAATAACTATGTCTGGTTTTTGAGACTTTATTGCTTGATAAGCAGGATTACTACTG
>DTZN01000311.1 GCA_012961365.1 Hydrogenothermaceae bacterium | reverse complement strand
TTTTAAGCAATGAGTCTTTTTCTATATAGTTATCATTTTTTAGTATTATTCTATTTTCTTGTACATCAATCACGTTTTCTTTTCTCAATACACCTATTGCAACTCCTATCTCGCTTTGATCTAAAATATTTTTTAAATCATCTATAGTTGTCTCTCTTTTTTCTTTCAGATCTTCTACTACATCCGATATATCTACTAAAAAATTTGCTCTAAAAAAAGTATGGACTAAATACATTAAAAAGTTTATATGAGGATTGCTTTTATAAATTTCAAATCCAACTTTACCAATAACGCTATGATCTTTATGTGGGTCAAAAATAAAAGGAAGTATTACGGTATCAGGATTATATGAATCTATTAACTTTGTAATAATTCTTTTTATATCTTTTTCATATTTCTCCAATTGTCCATCAGGAAAATCAAATATTTCATACGAACTTATTCCCAATTTTGAAATAGACTTACGAAATTCCTTTACTCTAATTTCCATAAGAGATTTCTTATCATATGTACTTTTCAAACTTTCCCCTTTTGTAAAGAGGACTAAATGTACCTTTGTACCAAGACTTTTAAATTTAAGAAGTAAACCTCCACAGCCCAATAATTCATCATCTGGATGAGGAACCAAAACCAGAACCTTTTTAAAGTCCTTTAATTCTATCATTGTCAGTCTAAAATATTATACTTGTATGAATATTTATTCCAATTTCTCATAAAGAGAATCCAATAGGGAAACATTACGTTATTTTTCCTTTTCCTTAAGATATTATTTAAATAATGGACTTCAGTCTACATACATACAAAGAGGGGGAAGAAACTAAAGTTGTAAAGTTTCTCTCAAGTGTTTTTGGAATAGATTATCCGCTAGATTTATGGCATTGGAAATATAAAGACCACGGTTTAGGGACATATGAAGCAATAGCCAAATTAGGAGAGGAAATTATAGGTCATTTTGGTGGTTTACCAAGGCGGGTTTACTATAAAGGCAAATACGGTTTATCTGCATTAATTTGTGACGTTGCAGTATCCCCTAAATACAGGGGACTTTTTAGAAGAAAAGGTATATTTTATTACTTATTTCATAAATTCATAGAAGAATACGGATCGGAAGATTTAGAAAAAAGAGTTTTTATTCTAGGATATGGATTCCCTACACTTAAAGCTAGAAAGTTAGCATTAAAATTAGGTCTTTATGAAGATGTAGAGAAAGTTGCTGAATTCCTTTTTTATAGAACTAGAATAAAAAAAATAAACATAAATTTTTCCTTTTTAAGAGATTTAGGACAGGACTATAAAGTAGTAGATGCTTTATGGAATGAGATGTTTAACAGCTTAAGTTCTATAATGGGAAAAGATTTTATAGTTAATTTAAGAAACAGCAGCTTTCTTAAATGGAGAATAAAACAACCAAACGCCAAATTTAAGGTTAGAGTAATTTATAAATTTTTTAAACCAAAGGCTTTATTCTTAATAAGAACAGATAAAGAAATCCCACTGCTTTATGATTATATAGGAGATTTAAGAAATTTAGGAGAAAATTTAGAAATTCTTATTGAAAAAGATAAATACAACATTCTAAAAGTCAGATTTCCTTTATGGATAGAGTCTTTTTTAAAAAATTTAAAATACGATAAGCTAAATACAGACACATTTCTTGTAGCTAATAAAATTACTGGTCCTAGGGCAAGTGAAATAAAAGGGAAATTTTTCTATTCATTTGGGGATGAGGATGTATGATTAATAAGCTTGTTTATTAATTTCAATATTTTCTTTTCCCAAATTTCCATAGAATATTTTCTTAAAACTTCTTCTCTTCCCAAATTACCTAGGTAATACCTAATATAAGGATATTCCTTTAGTAATTTTATTGCTTTAATAGAAACTTCTATCATGTATTCCAGATTCCCCTTAGGATCTCTTATTTTTAACTCATTCCATAAACCACTAAATTCCCTCGCTATACCTATATCAGTAGTTATAGCAGGTGTACAACATGAAAGACTTTCTACAAAAGAATATCCAAATCCTTCAAATCTAGAGGGTAAATATGTGAAATCTGATAAGTTGTATAATTCTATCATAGTATTTTCATTAACCTCCTTAAATGTTTTTATTGGAAGAATTTCATATTGATTAACTCCTCCGCTACTTAAAGCTTGGATCCAATATACATACTTTTTTGTTTCACCAAAAACTTTTGTAAAGATATCATATCCCTTTGTTGAATCATTTCTCCCTACAAATAATCCCACAAATGCGTCTTTAGGAATGCCATATTTTTCTCTTAAAGCTCCCTTATTAACTATTGGCTTAAATTTATTAGTATCTACTCCGTTTTCTATAACAATTAGCTGTTTTTTTTTATCACCTTCACCATATAGCTTTTCAAGTAAAGTTTTGAGGAATGGACTTACTACAATATTATAAGGGGAAAATAAATTCATACTTTCAACAATTCCATAAACATAATACCAACTTAAATAATCTTCCACCTTAATATAATCTTTTGTATATTCTGCCATAGCTCTAAATGATCCGTGAAATATAACTATTTTTTTTATATTAAAATCATAGGCAAAAGCGGAGTAAGGAGAATTCATTATAAGAAGTTCATAGTTTTTTTCTATTTCATTTTTTATTTTTGATGTATACGAAAATATATCTTTGAAAGTTCTAAAATTTTTAGGAAAAAAAATTTCAATCTCATATTTCTTGTGTCTTAGTACTTTTACCAAATTTAAAATATATTTTTCTAAGCCACCTTTGTATTCATAAGGGTCAAATCCAGTAAGAATAGCAACTTTTAAAGCTACCATAAAGTAAATCTTATTATAAAATTAAACGCCGAGTGAGAAAAAAGTAAAATAAGGGAAGTATGGAGCAAAAGAGTTAATAGAGAAACT
>DTZN01000310.1 GCA_012961365.1 Hydrogenothermaceae bacterium | reverse complement strand
ATAAAAAGGGCTATAAACCTATTGGAAAATTTAAAAATGAAAAAGATAGTTTTGTTTTAATAGGATATTTAAAAAACCAAGATAATATAAAAATATCAAGTTTTTGTCTTGAAAACCATATAATTCCAATCCTTTACCTTGAAGAAGTAGATTTTGCAGAATCAGAAGTAGTTTATACACAAAAACACGAAGATATTTATACGAATATAAAAACTGGAAAAGCAGATATTGGACTTATGTATAAAAAAAATTATGATGAGATAAAAGACAAAGATAAGATACCTATAATAAGAGAAATTTCTACCAATATGTCTCACTTTGTAATGGTTAAATCAAAGTATTATGAAAAAGTAAGAAAAGCCTTTTACCAAATAGAAAATTTTGAACCTACAGATGAAATTGAGTTTCTAGAGAGCTTTAATATTGTTCTCAAAATAGAAGAGCTACTGAAAATAAAAGAGTTTTTTGATATATCAGAATTTATTTATGAAATTCCTTTCATAGGAGTGATAATCTACAAAGAAAAAATAAAATATGCTAATAAATATACGCATGATTTACTTAAATATTCAGAAAAAGAGCTACAAGGTATAAATTTTGAAGATATAATAAGCTCTGAGTTTAGAGAAAAAATAAAACCAAATGTAGAAAAGGTATTACGAGGAGAGTATTTTAGCCAGTATTTTGAAAATATAAAGCTAAGGGCAAAAAATGGACAGAAAAGATATGTTTTTGCGTTTTCCAAAACGGTTTTATACAAAGGGGAGCATGCAAGACTGTTTATTTTTGTGGATATTACAAAACAAATAAAATACCAAAAGCTCTACAAAGTATTAAGAAGCATAAATAAATCAATTACAACTGCTATAACGGAAAAAGAACTTTATAAAACAGTTTGCGAAACCTTAGTAAAAGAGCTAGATATAAAATTTGCATGGATAGGTGCTTTAGATGAAAAAGGAAAATCTTTTAATGTAATCCACAAATGTGGGGAAGAACAAGGATATTTACAAAATATAAAATTATCCACAGAAGATAAATCTCTCGAAGAAAAAGGACCTGTAAATATAGTATGTAAAGAGGGAAAAATATTTATAAATCCAGATACTGAAAACAATCCTGCAATGGCTCCATGGAAAGCAGAGATGCTAAAAAGAGGATTTTTATCCTCTGTATCAATTCCTATAAAAAAATATGGAAAGGTAGTTGCAACAATCAATATCTATTCTTCAGAAAAGCATTTTTTTGAAGAAGAAAACATAAGTATTTTAAAAGAAATTGAAAGTGACTTAAGTTTTGCTTTAGAAAAGATAGATATCATAAGAAATAGCATAATTTTAAAAAAAGCTGTGAAAAAATCAGATTACTGGGTTATAATAACAGATGAAAAAGGAAAGATATTGTATGTAAATGATTTTGTAGTTAACCTTACAGGTTATAAAAAGGAAGAACTTATAGGACAAACTACAGCAATATTTAAATCAGGATATCATTCAAAAGAGTTTTACAAGCAACTTTGGGAAACAATTTTATCAGGGAAAGAGTTTTCCTCTATATTTGTAAATAGAAAGAAAAATGGGGAGGTATTTTATATTGAGGAAAGTATCATTCCTATTGAGCTGGAAGGTAATATTAAAAGATTTATATCAATAGGAATAGACATAACAAAAGAAAAAAAGCTTTACGAAGAAGTAAAAAAACTAAAGTTTTATAATATTCAGACAAACCTTTACAACTTTAATGGATTTTTATCTAAAGTTGAAGAAATTTTAAAGAAAGAAAAAAAATTAGCCGCTTTAGCAATAGTAGATATACGTGAGTTTACATACATAAACAAAACATATGGTATAAAAACAGGAGACCTTATAATTAAACAGATAGCTAAAAGATTAAAAAGATACTTTAGAAAAACAGATATTTTAGGAAAAATTGGAGGAGATGAGTTTGCAATTCTTTTTGCAGATTTAAGAAAAAAAGAAGACGCGTTTATTATTGAGGAAAAGATAAACAAGTGTTTTCAAGAACCTTTTAGGATAGATGGCACAGAGATTAAAATTTTAATCAATGCTGGAATAGCAATTTATCCAGATGATGGAAAAGAATTTTACGAGCTTTATGAGAATGCATCAACAGCATTATTATTAGCAAAAAAAGAAGGAGCAAATGTTGTAAAGTTTTTTAGTAGAGAATTAGAAAACAAAGCAAAGGGTTTTGTTTATGCTAAAAATTTAGTAGAAAGAGCTATAGAAAAAGAATTATTCATCTTTTTTTACCAACCATATTTTAAAACAAGTGATTTAAGCTTAGTGGGATTTGAGGCATTAGCAAGGATTAAAGATGAAAATGGAAAAATATACAGCCCTTATCAATTTATAGACTATCTTGAACACTCTCCATACTTAGACAATTTTAGGCAGTTTGCCTTAGAGGAAATAACAGAAAAAATAAACAGATGGAATATCCCAATAAGTGTAAATGTATCAGCAAGAAGCTTTAAAGACCCAATGTTTGCAGAGCAAATTATACATCAAACAAAAGATTTAAAAAAACCATTAATCCTAGAAATAACAGAGAGGGTGTTTATGGAAGATATAGAAAAAACAAAGGAACTTATACAAGAGTTTACTAAATATGAAACTGTAAAAGTGTCTATAGATGATTTTGGAACTGGGTATTCATCTTTATCATACTTAAAGGACTTAAACGCAGATATTTTAAAAATAGACATGTCTTTTATAAGACAAATGTTAGAAGATAAAAAATCAAAAGCCATTGTTGAGGGAATTATTCATATAGCAAAATCTTTAGGTATGCTAACAGTAGCAGAAGGAGTTGAAACTAAAGAGCAATTACAAACTTTAAAACAGTTTGAATGCGATTATGTGCAAGGGTTTTTACTAAAAAAACCAATGCCTGAAGAAGAAGTTGAGGAATTTTTAAAAAATAACGCTAATATAAAGAGGTTTAAACAGTATGATTAAATACGAAGAAGCTTTAAAAATAGTTCTTGAAAATACAAAATCTTTAGGTATAGAAAAAGTTTTTTTAAAAGATAGCTTAGGCAGAATTTTAGCAGAAGATATAATAGCAGATAGAGACAATCCTCCTGCTAATAATAGTGGTATGGATGGTTTTGCAGTTAGATATGAGGATATAAAAGGGGCAACTGAAGAAAATCCAGTTGTTTTAACACTTGTTGGAGAAGTAAAAGCAGGAGGCCAGCCAACACCAATAGAAAAAGGGCAGGCTACAGCTATTTATACAGGAGGATTGATACCAAAGGGAGCAGATACAGTTATCCAAAAAGAGTTAACAAAAGTAGAAGATGGAAAAGTTTTTATATTCCAAGAACTACCAAAAGGAGCAAATATAAGACCTCAAGGTGGAGACTATAAAGAGGGAGAACTTTTAATAAAAAAAGGAAAAAAAATTAGACCTGCAGAAATAGGAATTTTAGCTTCTGTAAATAAAGCAACTGTAGAAGTTTATCAAAAACCAAGGGTTGGAATTTTAACCACAGGAGACGAAATTTTAGATATAGGAGAACCAATAACTTCCAAATCTCAAATTAGAACATCAAATACATACTCTTTATATGCCCAAATCTTAGAAACAGGAGCAGAACCTATAATTTTAGGATTTGCAAAAGATGACCCTGCAGATTTAAAAAGAAAACTTTCCTATGCCAAAACTTGTGATGTTTTACTTACTACTGGTGGAGTTTCTGTTGGTGAATATGACTTAGTTAAAGATTTTGTTTGCACACAGCTAGGGGTTGAAATACTATTTTGGAAAGTTGCGCAAAAACCGGGTAAACCTGTAGCATTTGGAGTTTGGGGAGAAGAAAAACAAAAACTATTTTTTGGCATTCCCGGTAATCCTGTTGCATGTATGTTTGTTTATGAAACATTGGTAAAACCTGCAATTAAGAAAATGATGGGAAAAACTAGGGTTTATAATCCTGTAATAACAGCAATTTTAACAAAAGATTACAAAAGAAAAAAATCAGATAGAAAAGAATTTATAAGAGTTGCATTGGAATTTGATGGAAATAAGTTTTTAGCTACTCCATTTGGAAAACAGGGGTCAAATATTTTAACAGGCATGGTTTATGCTCATGGTTTTGCGGTAGTGGAAATTGGAGTAAATGAAATAAAAGAAGGAGAGAATGTAAAGGTTATAGTATTTGATATGGAGTTTATGAATAGCAAAAATATATTATAATCTGACTTTATGCTCTAGTGCTTTAGATAAAGTAAAACTATCTGCATTTTCCAAAGATGCACCAAATGGAAGACCATAAGCGATTCTTGATATTGTTATATCAAATTTTTTTAGCTGATTATATAAGTAAGTAGCTGTAGCTTCTCCTTCTACCGTTGGATTTGTAGCAATTACTACTTCTTTGAAATTATTAGATGATATTCTTTTTATAAGAGAATTAATGTTTAGTTTGTCTGGAGTTATCCCCTCTAAAGGAGATAATCTCCCATGTAAAACATGATATAAACCTTTATATTTCCCTGTTTTTTCTATTGCAAAAGCATCAAAACTTTCTTCTACAACACAGACTATTTTTCTGTCTCTACTTTCATCTTTACAAACTTTACATTTATCTTCTTCAGTTAATAGACCACATTCTATACAAGGATGAATTTTATCTATCATATCAAGTAAAGCCCGTATTGTTTCTATAGATTCCCCTTTAGGAAGTTGTAATAAGTTTTCAATAAACTTTTGTGCAGACCTTTCTCCATATCCAGGAAGTTGAGAGATATGTTCTATTGCATTATGTAAAGCTTGAGGTAATATTTTTGTATCTTCCATTAGAGCAAGTTATTAAGATTTAATCCTGGAAAGTTTGTAGGAAGCCCTGCAACAGATGACATTTTTTCTGTCATTATTTCTTTTGACCTTTTATTTGCTTCATTCATGGCAGAAACCAATAAATCTGCTAGAACTTCTTTGTTATCAGGAGATAATAAACTATCATCAATTTCTATATTTAAAACTTCACCAAGACCATTAACTTCAACTTTAACCATTCCTCCCCCAACCTCAACAGGTATAACTTCTTTTTTTAACTCTTCTTTTGCTTTTTCCATATTTTCTTGTAAGTCCTTAATTAATTTCATCATATCTCCAAGATTTCCAAACATTAACTAACCTCCTTTTTAGAGTTTTAACTGTTCTATATTATGAATTAAATGAACCCTTCTTTCGTGTCTTCCACCTTCAAACTCTGTATTTAAAAAAGTTTCAACAATCGATAAGGCTAAATCTACTCCTAAGACCCTTGCTCCAAGAGCTAAAACATTTGCATCATTATGTTTTCTTGCCATTCTTGCCATATATTCATTAGTACAAAGAGCTGCTCTTACACCTTTTACTTTATTTGCAGATATTGATATTCCTATTCCAGTTCCACAAATAACAATACCTTTATCCGCCTCTCCTTTTGCAACTGTTTCAGCAACACTTTCACCAAAAATCGGATAATCAACACTTTCCTTAGAGTTTGTTCCTTTATCTATTACATTATATCCTTTCTCTATTAAGTAATTTTTTATCGTTTCCTTTAAATCATACCCAGCATGGTCACTTCCTATTGCAATTTTCATAAAAAACCTCTTTTTTTTCACATTATTTTTACAAAACATATTATACTATTAACTAAAATTCTTATCCTTGATAAGGGGGAAATTATGAAATTAAAAAAACTTTTAGCAACTACTATAGCAGTTTCTACAATTACAGGATTATCTTATGCCCAAGAAACTTGCTTATCAGAAAGCCCAGTATCAATATCTAAAATAGAAAAGGAACTTAAACCACTTCTTGGAAACGCCAAACCTGTTTCTGTATCAACTTCTCCAATAGAAAACATTTATGAAGTAATTCTTGAAGTCAATGGTAGAAAAATTCCTGTTTATATTGATTGTTCTTTAAATTATTTAATAACAGGAGAAATAATTGATGTAAAACATAAAAAAAACATAACCAGAGAACGAGTAATCCAGTTAAAAAAAGAAGAAGCTAAAGAAAAAGCTAAAAAAGTAAGTGTCGAATTAAAAAAATTTTTAGGAGCTGAAAAAGTAGAGCAACTGAAAAATATAGTAGGAGAAATTGGTTTAGCAAACTTTAGCCTTGTAGATGTGAAAAATATTCCATCAAAGAAAGCTATCGTTTATGGAAATAAAAATTCAAATTTAACTATTATCGTAATAACAGACCCAGAATGTCCTTTCTGTAAGAGACTGCACAATTCTATAAAAGAAGTTTTAAAAGATAAAAATGTAAAGTTTCAACTTATTATGTATCCACTACCTTTTCATAAATATGCACAAGGATTATCTGAAGCAGTTGTTTGTCAAAACTCAAATGAAAAATCTAAAAAATTATTAGATGAAATTTTTGAAAATCAAGCCAATAAGGAAAAGCTTAAAGAAATTAGTGAAAAATATAAATGCCAAGAAGGTAAAGATATAATAGAAACTCATAAAGAATTTGCAGAAAATGTAAAAGTAGGTGGAACTCCTACGATGATATTTATAATTAAAGAAGGAAAGGGTCTAAAGATATCTGGAGCTTATCCTTCAGAAAAACTAAAGCAAATTATAGATGTTATAAAATAAAGTGTTAAAAGTTTCTAATTTAAAGGTTTCTTTTAAAGTAAGGAAAGAGTTAATAAATGCAGTAAAAGGTATATCTTTTGAGGTAAAAAAAGGGGAAATAGTTTGCCTTGTTGGAGAATCTGGAAGTGGTAAAAGTGTAAGTTGCTATTCTGTATTAAAACTTCTTCCTAGAAACGCCATTGTTTCTGGGGAAATTTCTTTTGAAAATATAGATAATCTTTTAACTTTATCAGAAAAAGAAATAAGAAATATAAGAGGAAATAAAATATCTATGGTATTCCAAGAACCTTCTGCTGTTTTAAATCCACTTTTGACAGTAGGAGAACAAATAGTTGAAACGATTTTAGCACATCAAAATATTTCTAAAGAAGAAGCAAAAAATTTGGCTATAAAATCAATGGAAGAGGTTAATATTCCTGAACCACAAAAAAGATTTAATCAATATCCACACGAACTTTCAGGAGGTTTGAAACAGCGGGTAGCAATAGCTATAGCTGTAGTAAATAATCCTAAAATTTTACTTGCAGACGAACCCACAACAGCGTTAGATGTTACAGTATCAGCAAAAATACTTGAACTCTTTGTAAAACTAAAAGAAAAAGGAGTGGGGATACTGCTTATAACCCATGATTTAGGTGTAGTAGCACAAGTTGCAGATAGGGTCTATCTAATGCATAAAGGAGAAATTTTGGAACATTCAAATGTTTTTGAATTTTTTGAAAATCCTAACACAGAATACGCAAAAAAACTACTCAAATCTAGGCCTATTTATATTTAATAGGAAAACCTTTTTCTTTCCATGCATTTATACCACCATTAAGATTATAAACCTTATAACCAAGAGATGATAAAAATCTAGAAGCAGAAATACTTCTATTTCCACTTTTACAATACACGATTATATTTTTATCCTTTGGTATTTGATTTATCTTTTTAGAAAGCTCATATAGCGGTATAAGAACAGCACCTTTTATTTTTCCATCAACTTTAACTTCTTGAGGAGTCCTAACATCTAATATAAAAATATCTTTCTTTTCTTTTTGTATAAGATTATAAGCTTCTTCAGGAGATATCTTTTCAAAGTTTGCAAAAATAATTCCTTTTTTATATAGAAAAAATAAAATTAAGGCTATAATAATTGTAATAAACAAAATATTATTAAAATTCATCTTCTTTCCTCTGAGAAAAATTTTTTATAGAAACAAAAAAATCTTACAAAATCTATCAATAAGTATTAGAATTTAATTGTTAATATTAGACATTCATGTTGCTTATAATTTTAATACAAAAAAATAAATTAAAGGGGATATTTAAGATGAATTATACAGGGCTTGTTTTGAAACAAACAAAAGAAAAAAGAAAATTCCAAAAAGGGTTTACATTAATTGAACTTTTAGTTGTAATTGCAATTATTGCAATTTTAGCTACAGTTGCTATCCCTAAGTTTACCAAATATAAAAGAAATGCTGCTGTTGGAGCAGTAACAAGTATGCTTGCAGCATGTATTACAGAAGCAGCAGCAGCTTTTGCAGAAGATTCAAAAATTACAACATATAACTGTAATATTCCAAACAACAATGTAAGTGTATCTATTGCTTCAGATACAGGGACTATTTCTCTTGCTAATACATCTATTTCTTACAAAGGTTATACTATTACTTGCAACATAAATAATAACCAGATTACTTGTAATTAAAAATCTTGTAAAAAGGGATTTTAGAACAAACATCTTTCCATAAACATTATTTAACCTTTTTAAAAAGAAATTTAGTTTCCGACTTTTCTAAGGAATTCTTTTTCTTTGTTGAAACTACAACTACATATAAATCTGAGGTTGTAAGATGTTTAACCTTTATCTCTGCAGTTATTTCATATTCAGGAAAGCTAGAATTAATATAACTTAAATCTACAAAGCAACCTTCTTTACAAGAAGAACAAAGAACTGTATCATTTTTATCCTTACATTGAATACTGCCATCTTTTAATTTTTTCATTATAAGCTTAGACACACTTTTAGAAATTTCTAAAGTTTGTATATAGTTTTTATTTTTTGCTAAAAAAGTCGTAGTTGTTAAAATTAGATAAAAAATAGCTCCTACTAAAGCTAACGATATAGTTGTTATTATGAGAGTTATAACTAGAATTACTCCTTTTGTATTATTTTTCATACTTAATTACCAATTTATTGGTTTTACTACTAACTTAACAGTTTGCCATATGGGATTATTTTTATCTTCAGTTTCTAAAACATCCATAGATATGTATATTTTTTTGTTTGTATGGTCTATATTTACATGAGGATTTTTTATACAGTTTATAACTGTTTCTCCATTACTTTTATTCACAGAACGAATTAACCTATAATTTCCATTTTTACAAGTTTTGCTCTTAGGCTTTACAAACTTATACTTAATTTCATAACAATATTGGCCATTACAAAATGTATGATTTTTATCTACAGGGAATGCAATCATTATAGAAAAATCAGGACACTTCCCGTATTTACCATTAGCTATGAAGTTTTTATTTATGTCAGTAAAAATTAAATCTTGGTTTGATAATTTTTCCTCTCTATTGTCTATTTCAACTTTAAATTTACTATTTCTACAATCTATTAAAAGCCAACCTCTGGTTTTTCTATTAGTTATATTTATAGAACTTCTTATTGTTAAAATTTTATTTGACGAATTCCAATCAAAAACATTTATATTTAAATCCTTTGCTATACCATAACCTGCATGGTTTAAATCTACCCTCAAAAGTTCTATTGCAGAAATAAATTCAAGTTGAGAAACTAGCTTTTTGTATTCTTTATCAAAACTATTTAAGATAAATTGAAATAATCTTAATATAGCTAACAATATTATGCTTATGATAACTAAAACTACTAACAGTTCAATAATTGTAAAACCTTTTCTCTTAATTAACCTAAACATCTTTATTTATAAGTATTCTAAGTTTATATTTATTATCATTTCCATATAAGTTCCATTTGACTATTACATCAACTAACTTTATTTCATTTGGTATAATCTCTTTTTGAGATATTTCTATTTTGTATGTTAAGTTTAAATTTCTAAAAGTATCACTTGCTTTTAAAAAATCACAAGAGTTTTTTGAAATATCTCCATATTTTAAGCTCTGTAAATATTCACTGCAAGAATATGCTAACTGTATTGCCTTAATTTTTGCCATAGTTTTAGTTTCATTTTTATAAGCCTGAAACATAAAAGAAAAAAAGAAAATCGAAACAAAAGATAATATAACAATAGATACTAAAACTTCTATTAATGTAAAACCATTTTTTCTTCTAAAATTGATTACATTTATTGTTTCCATTATTTTTTCCTAATCTAATTCTTATTAAAGAAACTGAAACGCAGTTAAATTTAGCTATATTTTCAAAATCATAAACAAATATAGAACCTCGTCTTTCAAAATATCCATATTTTGAAATATTAATGAAACTTACATTTGAATATAAATTTTTACTAGTTTCTATACACTGAATATTATTTGGATATATACTTTTACAATAATTATCAGAATTTTGGCATTTTAAACAAATTTTATTTTGATTTATAAATAAAGTTAAATTAACTTTCTCTGTAAAAGCTAATAATCTAGATTTTTGTAAAAAAGAATATATCTGTAATGTGTTTTGTTTAATAGCTCCAGAATTTATCCACTTTATAAGATTAGGAATAGCTATGGAGGCTAAAATCCCTATTATAGATATAACTACCAGTAATTCAATTAATGTAAAACCTAATTTTATTTTTCTTTCCATTTGAGTTTTGAAAAGCCAAACTTCATGCTTTACGAGAAACTGCCATTCCCTTATTGATAGTGTAAGCTTGTTATTTTTATATCCGCATGCATTACAGGTCTTACTACTTGCATAAAATCTGTCTGCTTTTATTAGCTTT
>DTZN01000309.1 GCA_012961365.1 Hydrogenothermaceae bacterium | reverse complement strand
GAAAATGGTAGAATTTTTGGGATAGAAAAACCAACATTGAAAGATTTAGTTGAAGCATTAAACGAAATTGGAGTATCCCCAAGAGATTTAATTGCAATAATACAGGCAATTAAAAACGCTGGAAAAATTCATGCAAAAATTGAGGTAATGTAGATGAAGGTATATACAAAAGAAAGTGTTGTTCCTTACTGGGATGTGCAAGGTTTAAATGCTAAGAAAGATTTAGATGAAGTAGTTAAAGATTTTGAAGCTATGTTTATAAAAATGATACTTAAAGAATTTAGGAAAAGCCTTCCTGAAGGGGGACTGTTTGGTAATACATTTGCTGCGAAAATGTATTGGGATATGTTTGATATGCAATTGGCTCAAAATATTGCAGAAAGTAATTCATTTGGTTTGCAAGACTACATAAAAAATGCTATTTCTATTTATCAACAACATTCTAAAGAAGAATAAAATTAGTTAAATAATGCCTGAAAGTTTATATTTATTTTTCACAAAATTACAAAAATATACAGATGTAATAATCATTGTCCTAATTCTCGCAATTTTAGGGGCAATGGTTCTCCCTGTCCCTCCAATAATATTAGATATTTTGCTAACTGCAAGTATTACATTTTCATTAACCATTTTAATGGCAACAATTTATATAAACAATCCTTTACAGCTTACTACATTTCCATCTTTGCTTTTGCTTGCTACTCTTTTTAGGCTTTCTTTAAATGTTGCAACAACTAGAAGAATACTGCTTCATGGACATGAAGGGATAGATGCTGCAGGACAGGTAATAAAAGCATTTGGAGAATTTGTAGTTGGAGGAAATTATATAGTAGGTATTATTGTTTTCATTATTTTAGTTACTATTAATTTCTTAGTTATAACTAAGGGAACAGAACGAATTTCAGAAGTTGCTGCTAGATTTACATTAGATGCAATGCCTGGAAAACAGATGGCAATAGATGCGGACTTAAATGCAGGTTTAATAGATGAAGAAGAAGCAAAAAGAAGAAGGGAACAAATACAAAAAGAAGCAGATTTTTATGGAGCAATGGATGGTGCTGCCAAATTTATCAGAGGAGATGCAATAGCTGGAATTATTATTACACTTATAAACATAATCGGTGGTATAGCAATTGGTATTTTCCAACATAATATGGATTTTCAAACTGCATTAAAAACTTTTACTATTTTAACTGTTGGTGATGGATTAGTATCCCAGATACCTTCTTTAATTACTTCTACAGCAGCAGGTTTAATGGTAACAAGAGCAGTAGCAAAGGAAAATCTTGGTAGTGAAATATTAAGGGAACTTATTAGTTTTCCAAGAGCTTTGTTTATGGCATCTGTTGCCCTTTTTATTATGGGAATAGTTCCGGGAATGCCAACTGTGCCATTTTTTTTACTAGGAGCAATACTTGCTATAGCAGGTTATATGGTTCAATCTTCTATGAAGAAAAAGCAGATACAGGAAGAAGAAGAAAAAGCTAGAGAATTAATAAAAGAAAGTCAAACTGAAGAAAAAGAGGAACAACCAGAAGAACTTATAACTCAACCTGAAACTATCACTTTTGAAATAGGATACGGTCTTATTCCTTATGTTGATGAAAGTCAAGATGGAGAAGTTGTAAAAAGAATAAGGGCATTAAGGAAACAACTAACAAGAGACTTAGGACTTATTATTCCATTAATACATATAAAAGATAATTTAGAGTTAGGACAAGGTGAATACAGAATACTAATTAGGGGTATAGAAGTTGCTAAAGGAGAAGTAATGCCCGGATATTTTCTTGCAATAGATACAGGAAATACAAAAGGGGTAATAGAAGGTATTAAAACAAAAGACCCTGCTTTTGAGCTTGATGCTTATTGGGTAAAACAGGAGGATAAAGATAAAGCAAAAATGCTTGGATATACAGTTGTTGATGTTCCAACAGTTATTATTACACATCTATCTGAAACATTAAAAAGGCATGCTTATGAAATACTTGGAAGGTCTGAAACTAAAGAGCTTGTTGATGCAGTAGCAAGAAAATATCCAATAGTAAAAGAAATTGTGCCAGAGCAAGTTCCGCTTAATATACTACATAGAGTTTTACAAAACCTGCTTAAAGAAAATATTCCTATTAAAGACCTACTAACTATAATAGAAACACTATCTGATAATATTATAAAAACCAATGACCCAGATGTTTTAACAGAGTTTGTTAGACAATCTTTGAACAGGCTTATAACTTCTTTATACGCAAAAAATAAGACCCTTTTTGTAATAACATTATCACCACAAACGGAAAACAAAATACTTGAAAAAGTAAAACAAATAGAAGGAGAACTTCCTCCTATAGAACCGACTTTTGTTCAAAGTTTAATTTCACAATTAACCCAATTTGCCGAAAAATTTATTATGAATCAGACTTCGCCTATTTTACTTACATCTCCAGCTATTAGGAGATATGTAAAACAGATGATAGAAAGTTATTTGCCAAACTATATAGTTTTGTCATATAGTGAAATAGACCCTAAGGTAAAAGTTAATATTTTAGGAACTGTAGATGCAAACGGAAATTAAAGTTTACGAAGGAGAAGACCTACAAGAGCTTATAAATAAGGCAAAAGATGAACTAGGAGAAGATATAAAAATTTTGTATTATGAAGAGATTTTTGAAACTATATGGTGGCTACCTTTTAAAAAGAAAAAAAAGTTTAAACTGTTTGTAGAGAAGGAGGATAAACAAAAACTTGCTAAAGAAACATTTAATTTTGAAGAAATTTTAGAAAAAGTAGAAAGCATAGTAGAAGAAAAACTAAAAACCGCAGTTCCTAAAGTAATTGAGCCTCCTCCTCATGTGGAAGTAAAAAAGAATATTCATTATGAACAGTTGAAAGATTTCACAGGAGAAGCCTTAGATTTAATAGAAACTCTTTTAGATAAAGGTGTTGATATTGATGTTGCTAAAAAAGTTATAGAACCTGCTTGTGGTTTAGATTTAGAAACTGGAAAAATGGATTTAAATGAAGCCACATTTAAAGAAGCTTTAACAAAAGGTATAAAAAATACCATATCTTTTAGTGGAGATTTTAATATAGATGAAAATATAAACACATTTAAAGTTATAGCATTTGTAGGACCTACAGGTGTAGGGAAAACAACAAACCTTTTTAAGATAGCATCTGAGTTTATTCTAAAAAAAGACTTAAAAGTAGGAGTTATATCTACAGATACATTTAAAGTAGGTGCTATCCAGCAAGCTAAATATTATGCAAATATACTAAATATTCCATTTTTTACTATAGGAGATGCAAAAAAATTACGAAAAACTCTTTTAGAACTTGCCGATATTGACATAGTATTAATTGATACAGTTGGAAGAAGCCATTATGATGCATGGAAACTTGGAGAAGTAAAAGAAATCCTAAGAGGTGGGTTTGATTGGATGGAAGCTACTTTAACAATAAGTTGTAATTATAATCCAGAAGAGACATTGAATATAGTAAATAATTTTCGCTCATACTTTCCAGTAAGGTCTTTATTTTTTACTAAAATAGATGAAACATCAAAACCAGGACTACTATTAAATCTACCTGTGCTAACAGGTCTTCCTGTTTCGTATATAAGCACAGGTCAAAGAGTACCAGAAGATTTAGAGGTTTTAACTCCAGAGCTTATTGCGTCTTACATACTTGGTGAAAAAAGATGAATATAAACCAACAAGCCCAGAAACTTCTTGAGCTTGTAAATAAGAAAAATCAAGAAAAACACAGCAAGTTTATTTCTATTGCTTCAGGAAAAGGAGGTGTTGGTAAAACAAATTTTGCTGTCAACTTGTCTTACATATTAGCAAATAAATTTGGTAGAAAAGTGCTTCTTATAGATGCAGACATGGGAATGGCAGATGTTCATGTAATACTAAATTTAAAACCTCAAAATAATTTAAAGGCATTACTTTCAGGTAAAAAACCTCAAGATATAGTAATAAATTCAAAAGGATTTGATGTTTTACCGGGATTTTCTGGAATAGATACTTTAGAAGATTTAGAAGATTTTATGATGATGAAAATAATTAGTGATTTAACAGACTTTTCTAAAGATTACGATTTTGTAATTATAGATACTGCTGCAGGAATTGATAATAAAGTTATTTCATTTATTAGAGCATCTAGCAGATGCTATGTAATAACAACTCCAGAACCTCCTGCAATGATGGATGCTTATGCATTAATGAAATCAATTTATAAAATTTATAACTATACAAACTTTAAACTCGTTATTAATATGTGTAAAAACAAAAATGAAGCATTATTTACATATGATAGATTAAATAGTTCTTTTAAAAGATTTGTAAATAAAAATATACAACTTGCCGGTTGGATACCTTACTCCCAGACTTTAAATAAATCTATAAAATCTAAAAAGCTTATATCTGAAGTTTTTCCATCTGACGACTTTACAAGAGCAATAACAGCAATTGCCTCAAAAGAAGTAGGAGAAGAGTACGATTTTGAAAAAGATGGAAATTTCTGGAAAAAATTAATGAGTTTTTTAAAAAAAGAATAAATAATGCAATTAACTAAGCAAGAAAGAGATAGTTTAGTTTTAGAGAACTTACAGTTAGTTAAGAAAGTTGCAAGTAAGATTTATTACCGTATACCAAAAGGTGAGATAGAGTTTGATGAGCTTGTAAATATAGGTGTTATAGGTTTAATGAAAGCAATAGAAAAATATGATAAAGACAAAGCAAAATTTTCAACTTACGCATATATAAAAATTAGAGGAGAAATACTTGATTACTTGAGAAGTTTAGATATTTTACCTAGAGGGTTAAGAGAAAAAATTAAAAAAGGTGAGATAGTTGATGAAAATATGGATATTCCCATATCAAACTCTGCAATATTTTTGAGTATAGAAAAATCTATAAACAAAACAGATAATTTAAAGTTTATAGATATTCTCGTATCTAAGTTAGAAACACCAGAAGAGTATGCAGAAAAATCAGAGCTTAAAGAAAAACTACTAAAAGTTTTAAATACACTTTCAGAAAAAGAAAAACAGATATTACAAATGATATTTTTTGAAGAAAAAGATTTAAAAGAAATTTCAAAGAAACTAAATATATCAGTTTCTAGGATATCCCAGATAAAATCTCAAGCTTTATCTAAATTAAGAAAGATATTTAAATATTAAATAATCCTTGCTAAATTTCGAAAAAGAATTTATAAATAAAACTAAAATTTTAAAATGAAAAATATAGTCATAGATAATTCACAGCTTATTATAAGTGCTAAAAGTAAAAAAACAAAAACCAAAGCAAAAAAAGGATTTGTTTTATTTGATGAATTATTTAAGTCTCACTTGAAAAACAATGGTAAAACAACAGTTTCAACTTTTACAGGTGAAAAGCAAAATGTAGTTTTTAATAAAGCTTTTTCATTTAATAATCTTATTAAACCAAAACAGGACAAAAATTTATACCAAAATATAGCTAAAAATGAATACACAAAATCTATAGGAAAACAAGAAGTAATAAAAAATGAAAAAACTAGTAAGACCAAAAATATTAATAAAATTTTCCCTAAACACATAAACACAAAACATTTTTCTTTACCAAATACTTTACAAAAAATAAGTTTTTACCATGTTGATTTAACTTCTTTTCAATCTAAAAACGATTTTCAGGTTAAAAACAATTATAACTTGAAAAAAACACTAGGAAAAAACAAATTTATTTTTATTCAAAATACAAATCAAGAAAAACACACAAATAAAAATTTGCCAAATAACCAAAAAAATACAGATGTAAAAGATTTAAAAACTTTAAATATAAATATATTAAAAGTAAGTTCTAAAGAAATTAAGCAAAAACTAAAAACATTAAATCAATTAAAATTAATACTTGTGCAAAAAAATGGTTTTACATCAAAATTACAAAATACAAAAGAAAAACAGATAAACTTAGTTAATCAGGAAAAAAATAACATATACCATGGAAAAACTATTGATAAAAAAGCAATTTATAAAAAATTAGACATAAAAATAGAAACTTTACCAAAAAATATAGAGGAAACTATAACTAAAAAAAGTAAATCATTAAGTTTTTATTATAGACAAATACCTACAGGAGAAAATATATCAAATCAAAAAAATATAAAAGCAAATGAATTTAATACAAAAGAAACAAGCAACAAATTAAAAGAACAACCTAAACAACAAACAGTTTATATACCTTCTAAAAAAGCAGATAAAATTCAAAAAAGTAAAAGTTTTAGTGAAACTAGCTTTAAAATTCCTTTACAGGAAGCAGAAAAGCAAACAAAATTAAAGCAAAAATTAAATTTACCTGAAAATACCTCAAAATTTACTGAAAAAATATCTAAAAAATTTCAACAAAAGCATCAAAAAGAAGAAGTATCTAAAAATATACTTATAAGCAATAAAGCTCAACAAAATCTCATACGCAAAGAAAACTATAAACTAAGAACCTTTAAAACACAAACACATGAAGATAAAAACCAAGAAAATAAAAATGATAATCTACAACTTTCAAATGCGCATATATTTGTAGCACAATTTAAACAAGAGTTTGAAACTAGTAATACAAACTCTAAACAAAAACGTAGAGAAAATTTTAATCAAATAGTTAATCAATACTCAAATAACAGTAAAATTACCCAAACACTTAAAAATTTGAAAAGCATACAACATACAATAAATGAAAAAACTAACAAACAAACAGAAAAACAAGTAGAGTTTAATAATGAACAATCTAAAAACATAAAGTTAGCAGAAAATCTAAAAATGTTTGAAATTCAATTTGAAAGTTTAGACAATCAAACAGATATAAATAATACATATTTAGATGGTAAATTTTCTAAAACGAATAACTTAGAAATAGACAAGCAAAATTTACTTAACGTAAACCAAAATACAGAAACAGATTTAAATAGAACAAATAAGCAAAGTATTCAGATTTCTCAAACAATTGTTTCTTCCATACCTGTAAATTTCAAAAAATACCACAAGTATAAACTAGATAATATCAAGATAGAAAAAACAGCAACAAATAAAAAAGAAATGAAAATTAGTAAAACATTAACTTTTGAAAATATAGAAGATGCGAAAATTTCGGTAAAACTAGAAAACAATAACCAAGTTTTACATAAAAATACTCAGCAAATGGAAAATTTTATAAATAACACAATCTCTATTGAAAAATTAACTAAACAAGAAAACACAAAAAACCTGCAAACTGAAGAACAAATAATAGAAACAGCAGAAAATTTAGAAAGCAAAGAATTAATAGAAAAAACAGAAAATAATGAATTTCAAAAACAAACAAATCTAAGACATACTATAGAAAGAATAGAAAATATGAAAAAGCTAGCTATGAAGCATATATCATTAAAAATTGTTTCTAAAGATTTAGTTCTTAAAGCAAACTTAACTAACCAAAAATTAAACATAAGTATGTTAATAAACGAAGGTATTTATGATACATTCTATAAAGATGTAGAAAATATAATTAAAGAGACAGGCTTTGAAGAATATTCCCTTAAAATTAAAACACAAAAAGAAGTCAAATCTTTTAGAAAAGCTAAAGAAAACATTAATATTAGGGCTTAGTATATTTTTTTTATTAATCAACATAGCATTTGCACAAAAAAATAACATTAATACAACAAACCAATTACCACCACCTGTAATAAAACCTAAAAAAGATTTTAAGAAGTTATATAAAGATGCAGTTCATTACTACAAAGTAGGGTCATATTATACAGCAATAAACATTTTATATAAACTTATTCGCTATCCTAAAAATCCATATTATAAAAAGTCCCTATATCTTCTTGCGAAAATTTATATAAAAATAGGAAGAAAAACAGGAATAAAAAAATATTTTTACACCGCCCTTTCTCTTTTAAACCTTTATTTAGGAGTATCAAAAAAACTAAACTGGGATTATTACTATACAAAAGCTTATTTGTTTGAAGTATGGGGATTTTATGAAAGAGCTATGAATTTTTATAAATTTGCCCTTTATAATTCAAGAAATAGAAAACAAGAAATAAAAACTTTAATAGGGATATTAAGAACAGCTGTTTGGTTAAAAAAACTAGATGTAGTTGCAGCATTTGCAATAAGAATAAGTGTGCGACAAATTTTAAGACAAAATACAGATGAAGTCCAATTTTTAAATGGATTGATACTTTTCGAGAAAGGCAAATACAAAGAAGCATCTAAATACTTAATAAAAACCTACAAATACTATGAAACTTATCTTATAGATAATCCCCAATTTTATTATATAGTTGCAGAAAATATGTATAGGATTGGTAAATATAAATTTGCAAAACAACTTTTTAGAAAAATAATAGGAACAACGCAGGATTTAGAAATAATAAGAAAAGCAATTCTTAGACTTGGAGATATAGATGTTAAACAAAGGGATTTAATATCTGCGTTTAACCATTATTATTATCTTGCACAGGACTATAAAGATACTAAAGAGGCAATTATTGCAAAATTAAAAATTCTTTCCCTAAAGGAAGAAGAACCTATAAAAAAGAAACTATCCAAAATAGAAGATGAAGACTTAAAAAACCCAATTAGATTTGTATATCAAGAACTGATTAGCAATAGAAATACTCCTATTGGTAGACATGCTCTTGGAAACTTTGGTCAGTTAATACTAAAATACGAGTCAGATTTTTTAATAAAAAAATTAAGCTGGGAACTTTCAGTGGTTGAGACAGACAGATTTAGTTATGAAGAAAAAGAGTATGTAAGAAATTTATGGAAAGATAAAATTATAAAAGTTAAACCTAAGTATCTATGTGAGCTTTATACATCAAACCCTAAATTTTTTAAAGTGATTTTTACTGAAAACACATTATTAAAGTTAGTAGAAAATTTAGGTAAATGTAGCTTGGATTATAGAATAGATTTATATGAATTTTTAGTAAAAAAATATAAAAAAGATGATTATAAACTTAAACTAGCAGAAAGCTTGTTTAATAAACAAAAATATAAGCAAACTCTAAAAGTATTAAAAACTGTAAGTAAAAAAGGTTGCCAGTATTACACAGTTCTTTCAAAAGTATATGTGTTTTTAAAGAAAGATATAACTAAAATAAAAAATAAACTATTAAATTGTAAAAATCCAGAAAGTAAAATTGTTGTTGCATATATAAACATGGAAGAAAACTTTGATAAATCTATAAAGCAAGCGGAAACTAATTTAGAATTTTTACTAAAAAATTACCAAGAGGATATTTTTATTAAGAACTTTATTGAAAAATTAATCACAAAAGCATTTGAAAAAAACAAATACAAACAAGTGTTAAATATACTAAAATCCTTTGCCGAAAAATACAAAAAGGAATGTAATATTAACAGTTGGTATATAATAGCTATGGTTAGAACTAATGCAGATAAACTGCCAGATATTAACATTATAAAAAACTGCTCTAATATATGGTCTAAAGTTGCAAATGAAGTTTATAAAGATTATAGATTAATAAGAGGGGTTAAATAATGGATATGATATTTTCTGATATGGAGAAAATTGCAGTTAAAGCTAACTATTTTATGGAAAGAACCAAAGTTATACAAGGAAATATTGCTAACGCAGATACACCTTTATACAAACCTAAAGAACTAGTATTTAAAACAATTTTAGAGGAGAATATAAAACTAAAAACAACAGACCCTAGGCATATATCTCCTGAAAACAAAGAACAATATGAAATGAAAGTTGTAGATGATGGTTATGTATATGGATATGATGGAAATAAAGTAAATTTGGAACATGAACTAGCTAAACTTGCAGAAAGTTCAATAATGTATAAAACATTGATGGAACTTATGAAAAAGGAATCTGCTAAATTTTCTTATGTAATTACTGGGAGGTAGTAAGTAATGATTTTTAAAGGGTTAGAAATTTCTGTTTCAGGAATGGATGCACAAAGGGTTAGATTTGAAATAACCGCAAGTAATATAGCAAACGTAAACTCAACAGATGCTGGAGATGGACAGCCTTACAGAAGAAAAGTTCCAGTATTTAAGTCTGTTTTAGAAGAAGAAATGGGAAAACCTATTTATAAAGTGAAAGTTGTAAAAATAGAAGAAGACAAGTCTCCATTTAAATTGAAATATGACCCAACACACCCAGATGCAGATGAAAATGGCTATGTAAAACTTCCAAATGTTGACCCCCTTAGGGAAATGGTTGATATGATGTCTGCAATAAGAACTTACGAGGCAAATTTAACTGCATTTAACACAAATAAAGAGATGATAAGTAAAGCTATAGAAATTTTAAGAGTATAGCTAAATTTGGAGGAAAGCAGTGAGAATAGATAATAATTTTTTAAACCCAAATTTTATAAAATTAGAAAATAAAGAACACCAAAATACAGATAACTATCAATCTTTTTCTGAAACTTTGATTAACTTTGTTGCGGATATAAATAATGACCTTCAAGAAGGAAAGAATGCTAAAATAAAAATAGTAAATGGTGAGGTTGAAAATTTAGAGCAATTGCTATTTCAAATTGAAAAGGCTGGAATATCTTTAAAACTAATTACAGAAATTAGAAATAAAGCTTTAGAAAGCTATCAGGAAATTATGAGAATGCAGGTTTAGTTAGAGGACAAATTGGCTATAAATCTTGATGATATAAAGCAAAAGCTTCCAGAAAATCTACAGAAGCATTTCAATTTAAAAACTGTTGCAGGAATTCTTGTTATTTTGTTTGCTTTGTCTTTATTATCTCTCGTTCTACTTCAAATTACAAACAAAAAAGATTATGCAGTTTTATTTGCAAATCTAGGTCCACATGAAGCAGGGCAAGTTTTAACAGAACTACAAAAGGAAAATATTCCATACAAAATAGAAGGAAACGGTTCAATAATACTAGTTCCAGAAGACCAAGTTTATGAAGTTAGGTTAAAACTAGCATCAAAAGGTATCCCTTCTGGTGGAGGAACAATAGGTTTTGAGCTTTTTAATGAGCCAAAGCTGGGTATTACCCAATTTCAAGAGAACATTAACTATATACGAGCACTAGAAGGAGAACTAGAAAGAACAATTAGGCAAATAGATGCAGTTGTTGATGCAAAGGTAAACATTGCTTTACCTAAAGAAAGTATATTTATGAGAGAAGAAGACCAACCAAAAGCATCTGTAATTGTAAAACTATATCCAGGTAAAGATTTGACAAAAGAACAAGTAAAAGCAATAGTTTTTCTTGTTTCTAGGGCAGTCCCAAAACTTAAACCAGATAATATTACGGTAGTTGATAATCAAGGAAGAGTTTTATCAGATTTACTTGATGAAGATAGTCCATCTGCAATAGCAGATAAAAATGTGGAGATAAAAAGAAAATTAGAAAGACAAATTGAAAAAAACATTCAATCTATGCTTGCAAAAGCTTTGGGTCCTGAAAAGGTAATCGTTAGAGCTACAGTAGAAATTGAAACAGGTAAATTAAAACAACAAGATGAGATTTATGACCCAGATAAAACTGCAGTAGTAAGTGAAAGGAGAATAAAAGAGGAAATCAAAACTAAAAAGAAAAATGAAATAGGTCCACCGGGAACTTCAACAAATGTTCCTCCAATTATGGATTTAGAACAAGATAAATATGTAATAGAAAAGAAAAAAGATGATAAAACAAAAAATTATGATGTTTCTAAAAGTATAATTCAAAAATCTCAACCAATATTTAAAATTAAGAAAATAAGTGTTGGTGTTTTAATAGATGGAAAATATGAAAAAATAAAAGATAAAGATGGAAACGAAAAATACCAATTTAAACCAAGACCTCCAGAAGAAATAAAACAGTATGAGGAACTTATAAAAAGTGCTATAGGGTATGACCCAAAAAGAGGAGATAAAGTTACTGTAGTAAGCGTTCCTTTTGAAACAAAGGTTGAAAAACTTGTAAAAGAATCAGAGAAAAAAGCTAAAATGACAACTAAAAATATAATCCTTTTAGCAGCAACTATGTTAATAGGTTTATCATTACTTATAGTAATCATTGCTATAGTCCTAAAATCTAAAAGACAAAAGAGATTGGAACTTCAAGAAGGATACGGTGGTTTATCTCCAGACATCTTATCAAGTATGGCATCAGCTAAAGAAAGGGAAGAAACTACAATTTCTATAGAAAAAGAACCTGCTTATATTAAAATAATGAAGTTAGCAGATGAAAATCCACAAATACTTGCAATGCTTATAAGTCAATGGCTTAAAGAAGATTAAAAATGGGATTTTTAAATTTAGAAAATTTTGATGAAGATAAGCAAAACCAATCACAAGAAGAAGAATGCAAAGAGTATAAAGAGAAAATCCAGTTTTTGCAAAATCAGATAAGAAGCATAAAAAAAGAATATGAGCAAAAACTATCTGAAGAAGTATCAAAGTTAAAAAATGAGATTTACAAAAATCTACAACAAGATTTTCAAAATCAGCTAGCAGAAAAAATAAAACAAGTAGAAAAAGAACTTTTAGAAAAGTATGAAAGAGAATATCAAAAAAAGCTAGAAAAAGCTATAAATCAAAAAGAATATGAAATAAAAAATCAGTATCAAAAATTCTGTAAAGAGTTAGAAAATAATTTATTTTTAAAAATAAAGGATTATAAAATTTTCATAGAAGAAAAATTTTTAGAAAGCTTGGAAATAATTTTTGATGTTTTATCCTTAGATAAAAATACTTTACCTATAGTAAAACAAGAAATAGAAAAATTATTAGAAGATTTTAATTCATACACACCAATAAAAATAAAAATAAATCCTGTTTTAGCAGATACCATAACATTTAATCATATCAAGGTAGAACCTGATGAAAATCTAAATCCTTTTGACTTTGAAATAGAATTTGAAAACTTTAAAGTAGAAAAAAATTATAAAGAAATTTTACAGCAAGTGATAGATGAAATTAGAAGAGAGATTAAAACAGATTAGGAAATATAAAATAACAGGGAAAGTTATTGGAGTTATTGGACCTTTAATTGAGGCTATACTTCCTAAAGTTTCAATTGGCGATGCATGTGAAATAGAAGATATAGAAGCAGAAGTTATTGGTTTTAAAGATGGGAAAACTTTACTTATGGTTTACAGCGATACAAAAGGCATTAAAGTAGGTAGTAAAGTTATTGCAAAAAACACATTTCCAAAGGCTCAAGTTGGAGAATATTTACTTGGAAAAGTAATAGATGCATTTGGAAAACCAATAGATGGTTCATTCTTAAACTGTATAGATAAAGTAAATATACATTTAGAGCCTATAAACCCGTTAGAAAGGGAAAGAATAAACGAAATTTTTGATACAGGTATTAGGGTAATTAACAGTCTTTTAACAATAGGAAAGGGACAAAGAATTGGTATTCTTGCAGGTGCAGGTGTTGGAAAAAGTTCATTACTTGGTATGATGGCTAAATTTTCAAATGCAGATATAAATGTTATAGCGTTAATCGGAGAAAGGGGTAGAGAAGTAAGAGAATTTATAGAGGATAATTTAGGAAAAGAAGGATTAAAAAAATCTGTTGTTGTTGTTTCAACATCAGACCAACCACCACTAGCAAAAATAAGAGCGTCTATATTAGCAAATGCTATTGCTAAATATTTTGCAGATGAAGGAAGAGATGTTTTGCTTATGTTTGACTCCTTAACTAGACTAGCAATGGCACAACGGGAAGTAGGTTTAACAGTTGGAGAGCCACCAACAACTAAAGGTTATACTCCTTCTGTTTTTAGTTTATTACCTAAAATTATAGAAACATCTGGAAAATTCCAAAAAGGAAGTATAACAGGAATATACACAGTTTTAGTTGAAGGAGATGATATTTCTATAGACCCTGTTGCAGACTCAGCCATTGGTTTTTTAGATGGTCATATTGTTTTATCAAGAGATTTTGCAAATAAAAGAATTTTTCCAGCAGTTGATATTTTAAAAAGTATAAGTAGATTAACACCTCAACTTGTAGATGAAAGAATATTAAATATGCAAAAAGTAGTTTTAGAGCTTGAAAGTGCATATAGAGAAGCAGAGGATATGATAAATCTAGGTATATACAAAAAAGGCTCAAATCCAAAGATTGATTTAGCTCTGGACATTCATGATGAAATCATTAATTTTATAAAGCAAAAGCTTAATGAAAGGGTGAATTTTGCCGAAAGTTTAAAACAGTTAGAAAGTTTATATACAAAAATCCAAAATGAGGGTTTAAGATATGGCATTAGATACGAATAACACAATAACAGGAATTACAGGAAATGAAATAAAAGTAGTTGATGCTGGATATGATAATTCTAAAATGGAAAACGAGGATTTTCTAAAAGTTCTCCTTGCAGACCTTCAATGGCAAGACCCTCTAGAAGCTAAAGACATATCTGAATTTATTGCAAATACAGTTAAACTAAGAGAAATGGAAGTTTTAAATGATTTTCAATCAACAGTTGAACTTTTAAAAAGTGCAAACGAGACAAATTCGTTATTATACGCATCTAGCTTAATAGGTAAAACAATAATGTATGAAGGAAGCCAAACTTTTGTAAAAGATGGGAAAGGAAAAGCAGTTTTTTCTTTAGAAGAAAATGCAGATACTGCAACTATAACTATTATGGATGAAAATGGAAATGTTGTTGAAAGCAAAACATTTACAAATTTACAGGCAGGAAAACTATATCCTTTTGAAATAAATAATTCTAATTTACAAGATGGATATTACACTGTTTATGTAAACGCACAAAAGGGAGATATTACAATTAAAGCTAAGGTTTACTCTTATGCAAAAATAGACTATGTCGAAAGGGAAAATGGTAAAGTTTATGTTTCTTTTGGTAATACAAAAGTTGAGTTAAATAAAGTGTCTCAAATAGGAGGATAAAGCCATGATTCAATCATTTTACACAGGTAATGCAGGATTAAATGCAAATAAAGAATGGCTTTCTGTAATATCAGATAATATAGCAAATGTTAATACTGTTGGCTTTAAAGCAGAAGTAGTTAATTTTAATGACCTTATCTCTAGAAGTTTTACTGCATTTTCTAACAACGCTCCTAAGAATATAGAAATAGGTGGTGGAGCTTTTATAGCTAGTACAGTAAAAGATTTTTCACAAGGTTCGCTAATGAATACAAATTCTCCAACAGACTTAGCCTTAGATGGTGAAGGCTTTTTTATGGTTAAAGACCAGCTTGGAACAACTTACTACACTAGAGCAGGGCAATTTAGAACAGATGCAGAAGGAAACCTTATAAATATAAATGGTATGCATCTTCTTGGATGGATGCTTGATGAAGCAGGTAATATAGCACCTAATTATTATTTAATTACAATATTTTTAATTGTTTAAGTCTGTTGCGAGAAGAATGTGGAAGAGAAATTTATGCGTACGGTGCGCAGTTTTGTATTGCGTCAAGGTCGAGTAACCATAAGCCAAGAGCTAGCACTTGAG
>DTZN01000308.1 GCA_012961365.1 Hydrogenothermaceae bacterium | reverse complement strand
TAATTCATAAGCTCTTGGATCCTCAACCCCCCAAAGATCATATTTATTATCAGGATAAAGTATAAAACTACTATATAGATAAATCTTTTTTTAAATTCTTTTTCAATATCTATAATATATTTTGGAACTAGTTTGGTACCCGGGGAATAAATATCTTTGGTTCGATATTTTTTTAAAACTTCCCTTACTGCTTTATCTATTAAAGCTTCTATGTCAGGTCTATTGAAAGTATAATTGAACATCATTCCTACAGAATTTATAGTAGCTATTGGATTTGCAAGATCCTTTCCGGCAATATCGGGGGCTGAACCGTGAACAGGCTCATATAGACCTTTTTCTCCCCCAAGAGAAGCTGAAGGTAACATACCCAAGGATCCTGTTAAAGCTGCAGCTTCATCTGAGATAATATCCCCAAACATATTGGTAGTTAGGATAACATCAAATTGTTTAGGCCATCTTAAAAGTTGCATAGCAGCATTATCTACATACATATGATTTAGCTCAACATCTGGAAGAAATCTTTTTCTTATTATTTCTGCTACATCTACTGCTCTGCTTATAGCTTTACCACGTGCCTTTATTGCCACTTCTTTAGCTCCACTGTTAAATTGTGTTAAGACAGCTAATACATAGTTCATCACTGGTTTGTTACCAATATATACTGCATTCTCGACCATTTTTTCACCTCTTTTTATCGCCCCCTTTATTGCTATATTAACTTTTTCATTTTTTTATCAAGGAACGTGTTCACTTTAACATCCATAGTACCTTAAGTTCAAGGTTAGATGAATATATGAAAGTATTTTAGTAGCTTTTCTGCCTGAAGATGTTTGAATGTAGGTTGTCAAGTATTTTAATTTTTTTAGCGATCTCTCAAATACTTTTAACTTCTTCACAGTATCCTCATAATAATTATAATTAATATTTTATTATTTTTTAAATTTAAAAACTTAACAGGACAAGGTAGTGTATTAAATAAAGCCCTTTCAAAAACTTATAGCATCTCTTTTATGAATAGAGATGAGTTTTTAGCAATTATGAGAGGAATAATTGGAGATATTTATGGATTTTGCGAGAGAAAAACTGATAGTAGTGGAAAAAAGGATATGGACTGCTCATTTCAAACTATAAGCCCAGTTACTTCAGTAAATTATTTTGTAAAATATTTAGCAAAAGGAGGAAAATTACCTGCTATAGTTCTTAATCCAGTAAAAAATGGCAATTTTTATGCAAAGCTAAATACTCAACATATAAACAATTTTAACACTGCTAAAAATAAAAGAGGGATAACATTTACTCAAATTACATTAGAAGCAGAAAAATCATTTGTGCCAATGTTTGAGAAAAAGATAAATGATATTATTGATAAAATTAAAACTAAACAAGAGCTTACAGCAGATGATATTAATTTTATTAATTCAGTGCCATTTCCTCTATATAGATATGCAAATGTTGAGGCAACTTTAAAATCTCAAATGACAAAACAAGCAGCAGAGTATCTTGCTTATTTAACTATTAGAGAGTTTGTTCATCAATTCTTTATTCAATTAAGAAGGGCAGTAGGGTCAGTTTTACAAGATCCAAATTTTTCAAAAACTTCACATGATAAAGTAAAGGAATGGGCAAAGCATTCAGCAGAGCAATATACAGAGTTTTGCAGGTTCATTTGGCCTGCTTGTATAGCTGATAAATGCTTTTGCATGCTCGCTCAAGCTAAGGCTGCTGCTGCATCTGTCATATCATTGTTGAGTCCTAGCAGAGTGGAAGTAGAACCACTGGTATCAGAGG
>DTZN01000307.1 GCA_012961365.1 Hydrogenothermaceae bacterium | reverse complement strand
TATTTCGGCTCCACCAATACTGAGTTTAAGTGTGGATAGTATTGACACTATCTCGTTAGGTTCTAGAAGCTTGGGCTTGCCTTTACAGACAGTCTTAAACCTATCTGTCTCCGGATCGTAAGCAGCAACGAGAAGAGCTCCATAGGTTCCAGCTCTCCTACTGTAATTAGCCCTTGTTATTATGGAATAGATACCCCAACAAAAGATGAATTAATTGCTTCAAATAAAACAATAGAAGAAATTGGAGAATATATAGGTGTAGATAGTTTACATTATTTATCTCTAGAAGGAATGGTAAATGCTGCAAACAAATATAAACAAAAAGGTTTTTGCACTGCTTGCTTTACCGGAAACTATCCAGTTTTATGAAAGGTTGTAAATATATGAAAAACATAAAAAAAGTCCAAGAAAAACTAAATAAAGAAAATCTAGATGGTTTTCTATTTTCAAGTAAAGCGAATGTTTTTTATTTATCTAGATTTAACTCTACAAATGCATATGTAATAATTACTCAAAATGGTAAATTTTTCTTTACAGATGCAAGATACTATGAAGGTGCAAAAGAAAAGTTAAAAGACTGGAATGTGATTTTATTAAAAGAGAAACTAAACCAACTTGTAGAGTTTATAAAAGATAGTAATTTTAAAAGGTTAGGTTTTGAAAAAGATAAATGGACATTATCATTTTACGACAGATTTGTAAAAGAAAATAGCCTTGAAGATATATTAATTGGTTATGAAGGATTTTTAGATGATATAAGAATTATAAAAACCGAAGAAGAAATAAACATCATTAGGCAGGCAGTTCATAAAATAGACAAAGTTTTTGAAAAAATAGTTCTTCAGATAAAGGAAGCAAAAACTGAACTAGATTTAAGAAGAAAAATAATAAATGCGATTTTCGAAGAAGGTGGAACTAGTGAAAGTTTCCCAACAATAGTTGCATCTGGAAAAGCATCAGCAGTTCCACATTGGGAAACCTCAGGAAATCCAATAATTTGGAACAATTTACTTCTCATTGATATGGGACTTATTTACAAAGGATATTGCTCTGATTTTACAAGAACTTTGTTTTTAGGAAATGTTGATAAAGAGTTAGAAAAAATTTATGAGATTGTAAAAGAGGCTCATATTGAAGCTACAAACAAGGTAAAAGAAGGTGTTCCTATAAAAGAAATAGATCTAGCGGCAAGAAAAGTAATAGAAAAATATGATTACGGTGATTATTTTATCCATTCAACAGGGCATGGAATAGGTGTAGAAATACATGAACCTCCAAGAATATACAAAAATGTAGAAGATGAGCTTAAAGAAAATATGGTATTTACAATAGAACCGGGAATTTATATTCCTAACAAAGGTGGTGTTAGACTTGAAAATATAGTTGTATGTAAGAAAGATGGAATTGAGGTTTTAACTCAAACTCCTTTGGATAAAATCTTTATTAAATAGCTGCTCCTTTTAGAACTTCTTCACAGTTACATTTAAAGTTTTCATTTAAATTTTCAACAAACTTTAAGATTGCCTTTTTTATGTCTTCATTTTTCTGGTGCATCATCTCAATTACTTCATCAGAAGTTAGTCTATCTCCAGAAATTCCCGCTGCCAAATTAGTAACAATACTTACAGATACAAAATGCATAGAAAGTTCCCTAGCCAAAACAATTTCTGGGACTAATGTCATCCCAACAATATCTGCTCCTAAGTTTGCCATAGCTTTTATCTCTGCAGAAGTTTCTAGTCTTGGACCTTCTGTAGCTATATATGTAGAATTATCTTTATACGAAAATCCTAAATCTCTAAAAGATTTTCTTAGTATTGATTGCATATACGGGCAAAATGGAAAACTTACATCTATGTGAACTACTCTTTTACTTTTAAGATATTGGTTTACTAAGTCATTATTAGTATCTTCTTCATCGTATTTTGAGTATACTCCTTCATAAAAAGTTTGAGGTCTAGATTTTGTAAAATCTATAAACTGATTTGAAATAACAAAATCCCCTGCTTTTAAAAGAGGATTTATTCCTCCTACTGCACTAATTGAAAGAATTTTATTTACTCCCAGTTTTCTAAAGCCCCAAAGATTTGCTCTAAAATTTATTAAATGTGGAGGAAACTTATGCCCTTTACCATGTCTTGGTAAAAATATTACTTTTTTATCGTATATTTCTGTAATTATATACTTATCTGAAGGTTCTCCCCAAGGTGTTTTAACTTCAATTTCATCAATAACCTTTATTCCTTCTATATTGTATAATCCACTTCCACCAATTACTCCAAGCATTGAAAAACCTCATAAAAATTTTTTAAATTATAATTATCCTTTATTAAAAGCAAATTTGTCAAAAGAGGAAGAAATGGTAAAAGACAAAATTTTAGTCCACATATGTTGTGGTGTTGATGCAGTATGGGCTTTAAGAAAAATAAAGGAAGAGTTCCCAAACAATGAAATAGAAGGATATTTTTACGACCCTAATATCCATCCAGAAGAAGAATATGAGTTAAGGTGGATAGAAACAAAAAGAGTTTGCAATAGTTTAGGAATAAATTGTGAAAAGGGAGAATATGATATTGAGAATTGGTTTAAAGCAGTAAAAGGCTATGAAAATGAGCCTGAGAGAGGAGAAAGATGCAGTATTTGTCATGATATAAGACTTGAAAAATCTGCAAAATATGCAAAAGAAAAAGGATTTAATAAATTTACAACTGTTTTAATGATGAGTCCCAAAAAGGATTTTGATGTTTTGAAAAATATTGGAGAAAAAATAGGTAAAAAATATGGACTTGAGTTTTTATCTATTGAGTTTAGAAAAGGTGGTGGTATTGAAAAAATGAATAAGCTTTCTAAAGAAATGCAACTTTACCATCAAAATTATTGTGGTTGTATTTATGGATTATTTAAACAAAGACAAGGATTAGAATACATTCCTGAAGTTGTTTCGTTTTCTAAAAAAGTTCTTCCTGCAAGCACGGAAG
>DTZN01000306.1 GCA_012961365.1 Hydrogenothermaceae bacterium | reverse complement strand
CATGATTTATCATATAGTCCGACAAATAGAAGGAACGCAAGCCGGATCATAAAAGCCGCCGGACGTCCTTCGGGTATGAGCCCGACGAGCTACCAACTGCTCCATCCCGCGTCGATTATGATGGTGGAGGAGGTAGGATTCGAACCTACGTAGGCTTACGCCGGCAGATTTACAGTCTGCTCCCTTTGGCCACTCGGGCACTCCTCCAAAGCTAGAAACTTTGGAGCCGGCGATAGGACTCGAACCCGCGACCATCTGCTTGGAAGGCAGATGCTCTACCAACTGAGCTACTCCCGCATATTCCAATGGTGGAGGAGGCAGGATTCGAACCTGCGCAGGCATACGCCAGGAGATTTACAGTCTCCCGCCATTGGCCAGGCTAGGCGACTCCTCCATATTCACTTAAAGCTGGCGGTGGGACTCGAACCCACGACCTGGTGATTACAAATCACCTGCTCTGCCGACTGAGCTACGCCAGCTTATCAACAAAATGGATAAATATAATATTAAAATTTCAATAATTTGTCAAGTTTATCTACCTATACTTGCTATTAATATAGAACTCATTGTTGTAGAAACATTCCAGAATAAAGTTGGATATATTCCAAGTATTAAAACAATTATTGCCATTAAGATTAAAATGGCTCTTTCTGCTCCTGTAAAACTGAAATTTAACTTTTTAACAGGCTCATACATATACATAACAGAAACTACTCTTAAATAATATCCAGCAGATATCACACTCATAATAACAAGCACAACTGCAAGCCACCAAACTTGAGAACCAATTAATGCTAAAAACACCCCTAATTTACCCATAAATCCTACTGTTGGAGGAATACCAAGTAAAGAGAACATAAATACAAGCATTAACAGAGCCATTAAAGGAGATTGTTTAGCAAGTCCTTTAAAATCATCTATATGATTAGTCCATCCTTCATTTTTCTCAAAAGCCGTTAAGAATATTAAAGCCCCTGTAGCCATGAATATATAAATAAGAGAATAAAATATAAACGCTGCAAATCCCATGCCTGTTGGAGCAGCTAAAGCAGCAGTAATATATCCTGTATGTGCTATAGAAGAATAAGCTAACATTCTTTTAACATTCTTTTGTCTTAATGCTATAAAATTACCTACTATCATAGAAGCAGCTGCTAATAATGCCCATGCAAAACTCCAATCTTCAGAAACGTAAGGTAAAGCTTCTACCATTACTCTAAGAATAATTGCATAAGTTGCAATTTTAGCTGTCACAGCCATAAGTGTAGTTATAGGAGTTGGTGCTGCTTCATACGCATCTGGGGTCCAATGGTGAAAAGGAACTGCAGAAGCTTTTAGAGCAAGTCCTATTATTAAAAGAACTATTCCAGCAAGTAATCCAATATTTATACCTTCTTCATTGGTTGCAAGGCTCGCTATTTCCATAAAATCAAATGTTCCTGTTGCACCGTAAAGTAAGGCTATAGCATAGCTAATAATAGCTGTCCCAACTCCACCAATTATAAGATATTTAAATGCTCCTTCTTTAGATTTATAGTCATAATCAATCAAATCTTTTCTTTTTGCCCTATACATACCAATAAGGATATATATAGTTATAGACATAAGTTCAAGTCCTATATAAAAGGTTACTAAGTTTGGGGAAGAAACCATTATCATCATACCAAGTAATGCAAATAAAGTAAGATAGTAAAATTCCCCAAAATATATTTCTTTTTTCTCAAAATAAGGTCTATATGTTGCAATAATGAATATTGTGGATAGTATTAAGAAAGCTTTAAATAATAATGAAAAACTATCAACTATATAAAGTCCATATAGAGTAATATCTCCTTGTGATATAGAAAAAACTGAAATTAAAGCTAATAATAAACCTACTATTGTAGTCGCAGTTATTAGTGGTCTATTTTTAGTGAATAGTTCTATAAAGAACACAATAAAAGCAGTAATTAATACAATAATTTCTGGAATTAAAACTGCAAAATTTGGAACTCCAAGTCCTGTTACTAACTGCTCTATTATTGACATTTCTTAGCCTCCTAATACCTTTGAAAGAATAGCTAGTGAAGTATTATTAATTAAATCAACCCACCATTTTGGATAAATTCCTATTACGAACATAAGTATTATAAGCGGTAAAAACGATAGAAACTCAGATGTTTTTAAATCTGAGATTTGAGACCATTTATGTTTTTTATTTTCATCTATTTCGTTTTCTATAAACATAGTGTTATGGTAAAGCCTTAGTGTATATCCTGCTCCAACAACTAATGCGATACCTGCTAAAACTGCAAACAAAATACTTACTTCAAATGTTCCAAGTAATGCTAAAAATTCCCCTACAAAACCTGATAATCCAGGAAGTCCTACAGATGCCATTGCAGTAATCATAAAAAATGTGGCAAATACTGGAACAAATCTAGCCATACCACCAAGGTCTCTCATTTCATAAGAATGAGCTCTTTCATAAATCCATCCTGCTGCAAGGAATAAAGCTGCAGAAGTTAAACCATGGGAAATCATAGTAATAATAGCACCATTCATTCCTTCCACATTAAGAGCAAAAGTCCCAAGTGTTACAAATCCCATATGAGAAACTGAAGAGTAAGCAATAACTCTTTTTATATGCGTTTGGGCTAAAGCCATAGCAGCAGTATAAATTATGGCGATTACCCCTAATGTAAACATTACAGGAACAAAGTATTTTGATGCTTCTGGAAACCAAGGAACAGAAAATCTAACAAAACCGTAAGTTCCCATTTTTAGTAGAACTGCAGCAAGTATTACAGAACCAGCTGTTGGTGCTTGAACGTGTGCAGCTGGAAGCCATGTATGGAATGGCCACATAGGAACTTTGATAGCAAAACCAAGTGCTAAAAGTAAGAAGAATATTAGTTCTAAGTTAAATGGTAATCCTACGTTTATTAAATCAAAGTAGCTAGTAGATAACTTTCCATAGTGGAAATACTGGTAAACATAAAGTCCAATTACTCCAAGCAATAAGAATAATGAACCAAAGAAAGTATATATAAAGAACTTAGTTGCTGCATAAATTCTTTCTGCATATCCCCAAACACCAATAATTAGGAACATTGGAATAAGCATTGCTTCCCAAAAAATATAGAAAAATACTAAATCCCAAGCAACAAAAACCCCTATACATGCAGCTTCTAATACTAAAAATGCAATAAAATATTCTTTTACCCTTTTCTTTATATTTGTACTCCAAATAAATGAAATTAAAAAAGATAAAGCTGTTAACCAATACATTGTTAAACTTAACGCATCTACTCCTACTTCATAGCTAACACCTAATTGGGGTATCCATGTATATTTTTCATAAAATTGAATTTTATATTCGGAAAAATCATAAGCGAAAAGCATCCAGGTAGATATTACAAATACAACTGCTGAAACAATTATGCTTATAGGTTTAGCAAACCTTTCATTTAAGAAAAATAGTATACCCGATGCTATTAATGGTAGTAGTATCGATATTGTAAGCCAAGGTATATTTGCTGGCTCAAATTGAAATGTCATCCTCTTCCTCCGCTACTTTACTTTATAAGTAGGAATAATCCTAAAAATACAGCAATACCAAGGGTCATCTGTAAAACATAAGCACTTATTCTACCTGTTTGAGTTAAAGCAATTTTTCCGCCAGTCCAAACGGAAGTTTTGGCAGAACCATCTACAATTCCATCAATGATAAATCTATCTCCAAGTTTCCACATAAATACAGAAAGTTTATAGTATCCATAAACAAATATTGCATAGTAAACATTGTCAAAATACCATCTATTAAAGAACAGTTTATATAAAGGTTTAAATGTTTCCCCAAGCCATTGGTAGCTGATAACTTTTTTCTGATAAACAAGATAAGCTGCAAAAATACCACCTATTGCTGTAATTAAAGCAAGTATACCAAGTGGTGATGTTAAAGACTCTATCATAAAATGAATAGCATCTTCTGGAACATGCACATGGTGAGCTCTAGATAAACCTTCTTCCATTAATTTTTTTGTTTCTTCAGGAACAAAGCTATTTGACATAGCTCTTGGGTCTAAAGCAGGTCTTAAATATTCAAGGAAAAATTCTCTAAAAAATCCAAGAACAACAGTAGCTCCAGCTAAAACAATAAGAGGTATTGTCATATTCCAAGGAGATTCATGCACATGCTCTTTAGTATGTGGGTCTAATCTATCTCCATTTTCAAATGCTAGGAAGTAAAGTCTGAATATATAAAACGCAGTTAATCCTGCACCAAGCCAAAGTAATACCCAAATTACCCAGTTTATATGATATGCAGCTTCTATAATAGGGTCTTTTGAGAAAAATCCAGCAAATGGTGGAATACCTGCTAAAGATAATGCGCCAACTAAAAATGTGATAGCTGTAATTGGCATATACTTTCTAAGTTGTCCCATTTTCCATACATCAAGAATATGGTGAATTCCTATTAAAACTGAACCAGCAGCAAGGAATAAAAGTGCTTTAAATGTAGCATGAGATGCAAGATGGAACATTCCATCTCCAAATAATCCTAGCCCCTCTGCTGCAAACATATAACCAAGCTGGGACATTGTAGAGTAAGCAATTATTCTTTTAATATCATTCTGAACAAGTCCCATAGTAGCTGCAACAAACGCTGAAGCAGTTCCTATATATAGAACTGTATCTAAAGCTATAGATGAAGATGCAAATACTGGCATTAGTCTAGCAACCATGTAAACTCCAGCTGCAACCATAGTAGCAGCGTGAATTAAAGCTGAAACTGGTGTAGGACCTTCCATAGCATTTGGGAGCCATATATGAAGTGGTATTTGAGCAGATTTACCAACAGCTCCACCAAAGAGTAAAAGTGCGATTATTGTAATTGTCCAGTATCCAGCTTCTGGAAGTTTTGCAAATATATCAAGATAATCTAAGGTTCCAAATGTAGTAAACGCAAGGAGTATTCCAAGTAAAAAAGACCAATCACCAACCCTATTAACCACAAAAGATTCAAACGCCGCGTTAGCAGCAGACCTTTTATTATGGTAATAACCAATTAGTAAGTATGAAACTAAACCAACACCTTCCCAACCAAAGAATAGCTGAACAAGATTATCAGATAAAGTAAGCATTAACATCATAAACACGAATAAAGATAAATAAGCAAAGAACCTAGGATATGCAGGTTCTCCTCTCATATAACCAGTTGCAAATATAAAAATAAACGTAGAAATTACAGTAACTACACAAGACATTAAAGCTGATAAAGGGTCCCATAATATACTTACTGAAATGTTATAGTCTCCAAGAGGAAGCCATGTAAATAGTTTTAAATCATAATGTCCACCTACTTCATAAACATGTATAAAACCTGCTACAGAAGCAACTGCAGCTATAGCAACTCCTATAACTGCAACTATTCCTGCTAAAGGTTCTCTTAAAAATTTATATCCAAATAGCCCAATAATTACAGAAGCAATTAAAGGTGAGAAAGGAACTAGCCATAAATAATTTAAATTCTCCATCCTGCTCCTCTTATAATTTTAATTCTGTAATTTTTTCAATATCTACATCTTTCTTTAGTCTATAAATTGCCATTATAAGACCAAGACCAACTGCTGCCTCAGCTGCAGCTATTGTTAATATAAAGAATACAAATACCTGTCCTGCAACTTCATGGAGTTTCATATCAAATGCAACAAAAGCAATATTTACAGAGTTAAGCATTAGTTCTGTAGATATTAATACAGTGATAATATTCCTTCTAACTATAATACCAATTAGTCCTAAAACCATTAAAAGCCCACTCAATACTATATAATACTCGTAAGGAATAGACATCTTTTAAACCCCCTGAACATCTTCTTTTTTTCTACCAAGGATAATAGCTCCTATCATGGCAACAAGAAGAATTAAGGAAGCTACTTCAAATGGGAATAAATATTTAGTAAATAACATTGTTCCAACAGCTTTTGCATTTCCTAGCTCTGATAAAACTTTTTCATCAAAAATTCCAGTTGAAGATTGCCATACTCCGTAAATTGATACATAAGCAAGTTCTAAAAATACAATAAAACCTACAGGAATAGATAAAAGCATATACTTACCATCTGTAGCTCTACCTTTAAATTGAGGAACTGTTGAGATTACTAAAACATAAAATACAACAATCGCTACAGCATAGATTAAGATTTGTAAAGCTCCAACTAACTCTGCACCCATTGTAAAAAATAAGCCTGATACCATTATTAAGGTAGATATTAAAGAAAGAACTGTATAAATAATATTTTTACCAAAAACAACATAAATAGCAGATAAAACTGCAAGTGTTGAAAATATCCAAAATGATATAGCATTTAAGTCCATTTAATCTGCCCCCACAATTTTTCTCGATTTTTATCATCTATCCATATTCTATCTGGCTCATTGTATCTTCTATTATCAAAGTCTCTTCCTCTTTCAGCCATATCATTCAAATGAATAACACAGCCTTTTCTATCGTAAGATGCACCTTCATACTGGTCTGTCATTATAATACAATCAACAGGACAAGCATCTACACAAAGACCACAGTATAGACAATTTAATAAATTCATATCAAATCTTTTAACTTTTTTCTTACCATTTGGAAGTTGCTCTGCTTCAATTTTAAAAAGTGTAGGCATAGGACAAGCTTGTTGGCACATATAACACGCTACACATCTGCTTTCTCCTTCTTCTATTTCCATAAACTTAAGTAAAACATTAAACGAAGGTGGTTCCTTTCCATCTCTAATTCTATGTGCATGAGTTCCTCTAAATCTTTTTGGAGGAGTTAATTTCTCATATGGATAAGCTGTTGTTATTGTTTTCCTGAAGAAGTTTTTTATGGTAATCTTCATTCCTTTTATAAAATCAAGAAAAAAAATCCTTTCCTTATATGTAAGCTTTGGTCTTTCTAAATATTTAACCTTTACCATTTTTTATCCAAAAATCATTATCCAGATAGCTACAACTAAGATATTTACTAACGAAAGAGGAAGCATAACTTTCCAAGCAAGTTCAGTAATCTGGTCAACTCTATACCTAGGAAGTGTCCAATGAACCCATAAAAAGAACATAAACATCATAGCAAGTTTTAAGAAAAACCAGATAAATGGTGATAATGCTCCAAAGATTTGAGGACCATTCCATCCACCAAAGAAAAGGATTACCGCTATTGCACTTAATACAAATGTTGCAATATACCATTCAGCTAGAGGGAATAATCCAAACTTCATAGCAGAGTATTCTGTGTTATATCCTGAAACTAGCTCTGCTTCTGCTTCCTGAACATCAAAAGGTGTTCTTCCTGTTTCTGCTAAGATAGCAAATAAAATAACTATAAAACCAAGAATATTCGGAATAATAAACCAAAGTCCCTGTTGTGCTTCAACAATTCCTTTTAGAGAAAATGTTCCTGCTTGCATAATTGGTCCCACCATTGTAAAACCAAGGGCAACTTCATAACCGATTAAAACTGCTGCTTTTCTAAGTCCTCCAATCATTGGATATTTTGAGTTAGATGCCCACCCTGCAAAGATTACTCCATAAATAGAGATACTACCAAAGGCAAGGGCAAGAATTAAACCAACATTTAAGTCTGTTATATAAGGCTTTATTTCATATCCAAATATGTTTATAGGCTTTCCAAATGGAACAACTGCAAGAATCATTATTGCAGGGACAAAAGCAAGAAGTGATGCAAGATAAAATAAAAATCTATCAACACCTTGAGGAACAATATCTTCCTTTGTTAGAACTTTTAAAGCATCAGCTATAGGTTGGAGTAATCCATGCCAACCAACGTGTAAAGGACCTGGTCTTTGTTGAACATGACCTGCAAACTTTCTTTCAATCCATGTTAAATAAGCGGCTAATAAGAACATTCCTATTATAAAAACAAGAGATTTTATACCTATAGCAATACTTGTAATTATAAGTTCTTTCACCTTTTTAGCCCCTAGTGTTTAGACTTTTTGCTAAAACATATTATCATAAGAATTACAAAAATGAAACATTGTTTGATTTTTAATGGCTATTATTTTAATAAAGCTAATAATATTCCACAACAAGACAAAACAGCAGTTATAGTGTATCCAACAGGAAAATCAAGGCTTACAGCAAGTATTACTGCAAATAAGGAAAGAATAGAACCATACAATATACCGACAAAAAAGGAATTTTTCTCACTTATAAGTAGTCCTAAAAACGCAGGTATTACCAAAAATGTAAAAACTACTAGCACTCCTACAAGAGAAACTGAATGAACTATTGTTAAAGCAAAAATTGGAAAATATATAAATTCGTAATAATTTAATTTCTTTGAAAAATAAAGAATAGCAAAAAAAGTAGAATATAAAACTGCACTTATGAAAACATCTTTAAAATCTACATATAAAACATCTGAAGCTGTTAGTTCTTTTATATGTTCCATTCCTGAAGGGTTCTTTGACATTACTAAAAATAACATAGAAAATCCAAAAGCATAAAAAATTCCAATAAATGCCTCTATATATTTATTTTTGTTATTAACAAAAGCTATAATCAAAGCAGTTATAACTGCAAATAAAATAGAAAATAAGTATCTAAACTCTCCATGAAAAAAAACAAGGGAGAAGGCAGTTCCTACAGCTGCCATCTGCCCTACTGCAAGGTCTGTAAAAATAATCTGTCTTTTAATGATTTCTATTCCAAGATATGTATGCATTAAAAGCAATATAAAAATTACTAAAAAAACAGGAATTAATATATCTATCACTTTACAAGTCTCCCTACTATCTCATCAAATAAAGAAAAAATATCTTTAACTTGTGGTAAAGAATTTACATCATGAGGTAGTAAAACTGGTTTTATTCCTGTTTTTTTTGATATAAATTGAACAGGGTTTTTAGGATTATAAATAGCATAAGCTATAAAATTTATTTTGTGTTTTTTTGCAAAATCAATTAATTCTAAAAGATGAGAAGTTGTTGGAGGAATTCCGGGGAACGGTTCTAAGGTTCCAGCTATATTTACGCCGTATCTTAAAAAGAAATAATCAAATAATCTATGGTATTCAAAAACGAAAGTTCCCTTTAATTTTTTCATCTTTTCACTCCACTCATTTAGTTTTATTTGCCACTTTTCTTTAAAAGACTTTAAATTTTCCATATAAAATTCACAATTTCCTTTATCTATAGCACATAATCTTCCTGTAATTACATCTGCAATTTTAGGAATTTTTACAGGGTCTAAATGAAAATGGGGATTTCCTTGTGGGTGAACATCTCCAAAAGCCCTTGAAACCACTTGAGGTTTTTGTATTAAGTCAAAAAGTGTTGATAAATCTAGAAAACCTACCTTCCCCGGTAAAATTTTCCCATTATTTGCTCTATCTATTAATGGTGGAAGCCAACCTATTTCAAGCTGTGCACCATTTATTATTAAAAGGTCTGCATTTCTAAGCTTTATTACAAGAGATGGTCTTGGTGGAACAAAATGAGGGTCCCATTTTCCATCAGATAAGGAATAAACATCAACTTTATCTTTTGTAATTTCTTTTACTATACTTTCTATGTAAGGGTAAGTCACTATAACTTTAATTTTTGCATTCGCTGTTAAAGATATTACAGTTAAGAAAAATACCATTAGCAATGTTCTCATTTTTACCTCCTTTAAAGTTTTAAAATTTATGAGCCCCATGTGCACCAATTGCAAGATTTATTTCTAAAATAAATTCATTTATTTTCTTTCTTTCATTTTCCATAAACTTACTCCTATCATAATTATATTGAAACCTTATCCTTGTCCATTCTGAAGGAGTAAAATCAACCATAAAAGAATATCTATCCAAATTTTCAATTAATTTCTTCCCATTAACTTCATTTTTGTTTAAAAGGTCATATCTAAAACCCAACCTCCATCTTTGACTAAATCTGTAAATTGTTTGAATATAAAATCCTGATTGTTTTTTTTCTAAATTAGATAGATTTATGTTTTTATAAACAAATCCATATAAATTTCGATAAAAATATTCACCTTGAAATGCTATATATTTGTAAGAATCAATAAAATATTTTGCAAATATATCAAACCCGTAAATTTTTGTATTTCCTCCAAAAGCGTGTGGGTTCTCCTGATCTTCAAGGTGATTAAATCTTGTTTTCCCAGTTAGATAAGAAAATCCTCCTAAAAAGGTTAAATTGCCTATATCATAAGAAGTCCTTACAAAAGCAGTGTGTAAGCTTGGAACAGGTGCTTTATCAAAAATAATTTCTTCATTATTTTTTATAGCTTCATATCCAAAACTATATTCATTTTCCCCTTGAAAAAGTTCTGTTCCAACTAGTAAATAAAAAGGGAATGGCGTTATCCATGTAAGTTGAGCACCTTTCTCACTTAAACCTTCATCTCCAAATAAAACTCTATAAATAAGAGGAATATCCGCAAAATCCCAGTAATGCTGATGCTGGGAGTTTATTCTTCCTATAGAACTTAAAAATTTTCCTCCTTTTACTTGTAAATTGTAAGGAAGAGAACGGGTGGTAAAGTAAAGTTCCTCAATTTCTAGAGTTTGCTCTGTAATATGAAAAATTCCTGTTAGATTAATATAAGGGTCAACGGCAGATTCTAGAGATAGCTCAGCATAGTTTAAGTTAAATCCTCGCTTTGCATTCATAGGGGCATGTTCATGTTCACCATGTTTATGAATAAGCTGATGTAAGAAAGCTGGTATCTCAAGATTTTCATAAGTTTCGTCTTTGATATCTCTATTTACATATGAAAAATCAGCAATTAAAGATATATTTGGAACAAATTGAGGTTGTGCAAAAGGATTTGTAAATTGGGGTGGTGTATATAAAATATAATCTTGCGAATATACATAAAAATTAAACAACAATAATACTGCAATAATATACTTTTTCATAAAGATCTCCTCCTGATTTTTAAGAATTTTTTGTTAGATAAATTTCAATAGTAAGATATTAATATTTACATATAAACAGGAGGAGCCCGTTGGTTTGCTTTAGATAAAAGTATTTTATATGGGTTTTTATAATTTATAGGGAAACTAAAAGGTATTTCTTCTGGAATAATTAGTTTTATTAGATTACAGTTAGGTTCCTCTGAATTATCATTAATTTGGAATACACAAATAGGACAATCATAATGAGGCTTTAAATCATAATGGTGGTGTGTTGAAGATAAAACTACAGAAAAAAAGAATAAACCTATTAAAAGAAGCTTTTTAAATATTTTCAAATTCATTTATCTATCAGTTTCACCTACTACAGGGTCTAAACTACCAAGCAAAACTACTGCATCAGCTATAGTCCTTCCTTTTATAAGTTCAGGAAATATTTGAAGGTTATAAAAAGCCCCTGAACGAATTCTAAGCCTGTAAGGTTTTCCTTCTCCTTGAGATACTATATAAAAACCAAGCTCGCCCCTTGGATTTTCTCCAGAAAGGTAAACTTCTCCAACAGGTGCTTGCTCTCCGTAAATTCTAAGATTAAAATCTTTAACCATAGATTCTATAGAGATAAAAGTTTCATCTAAAGTTGGTAAAACATAAGGGTTATCTGTTGCTATATGTTTATCATTTTTCATTTTTTCAAGCTTTTTTATGCATTGCTCAATTATCTTTAGGCTTTGGCGCATTTCTTCCATTCGTACTAAATACCTATCATATGAATCTCCAACAGTTCCAAGGGGAATTTCAAAATCTACCTCCGAATACGCATCTGTAGGTTGTATAGCCCTTATATCATAAGGAACTCCTGAAGCTCTAGCAACAGCACCTGTTAATCCATATTGGTAAACATCATCTTCAGATATAACTCCTATTCCTTCGTTTCTCTTTATCCATATTCTATTTTTAGTAAGTATTGTTTCATATTCTTCTAACTTTTTTGGGAAATCTTTAACAAAATGTTTTATAACATCTAAAGCTCCTTCTGGTAAATCTTGTCTTACTCCTCCTATTCTTATATATGAAGAATTTAACCTTATTCCAGCAATTCCTTCTATAATATCCATTAATTTTTCTCTTTCTCTAAATGTATATAAAAATATTGTTAAGGCTCCTATATCTAATGCAAATGTTCCAAGCCAAAGAAGATGAGAATTTATTCTTTGAAGTTCACACATCATTGTTCTTATCCATTTTGCTTTCTCTGTAGGTTCAACATCTAAAAGCTTTTCTACTGCGTTAACATACGCTACATTACTACATATTGCAGATATGTAGTCCATTCTATCTGTATATGGAATTATCTGTGTATATGTTACATCTTCCGATAACTTTTCTATTCCCCTATGAAGTTGCCCGAGAATAATATCACAGTTTTGAACAGTTTCTCCTTGCAAATCAAATAAAAACCATATTGTTCCATGAGTTCCTGGATGCAAAGGTCCCCAGTTTAATACTATCTGTGCTTGTTTTTTAGGAAGTCTTGCTTTTTCTGTTTTTGCTAAATCTTCAAGAGTAGGTAAAGCTGTGTGGTATTCTTCATAATCATGGCTTGGAAATTCTCCGGGTCTTTCATTTAAAGATGGTAAAAAAGTATCCTTTATACCTTCCTTGGGGAAATCTTTTCTAAGAGGATAATAAGGATATCCTTCCCACATAAACATTCTAACTAGATTTTCATGGCCTTCAAAAACTACACCAAACATATCATAGGCTTCCCTTTCTGCCCATTTAGCTCCCTTCCAAAGATTTATAATAGAAGGTAGCTTGTCATCTTTTGCCCAAGTTTTTATACATATTCTTTTTTTTAGTAATGGCGAAAATAAAAAATAAACCCCTTGAAATCTTGGATTATGAAAAGGATAATCTACTACTGTGAAATCTATAAAATGTTTAAATTCTAATTCTGGGTTTTCCTTTAATTCTTTTAAAAGATTAATTAATTCTTCTTTATCTATCTCTAAAAATAAAAGCTCTTTGTTTTTTTTTAGTTTTAAGGTATTAAATTTTTTTATTATAAACTTTAACTTTTCTTCTTCTATCCAAGACAAAATAACACCCCTTTTTAAAAGTTTTAACAAGAAAGGCAAGTCATGTTAGTAATGATTGCCCTTATTTTTTTATAGGGAATGAAGGGGCTGCTTGTTTTACAGGTATTTCTTTAAATTCTTTTCCTTCTTTATAAGCCTTTATTTTTTTCTGTAGTTCTAAAATTCCCCAAAGTAATGCT
>DTZN01000305.1 GCA_012961365.1 Hydrogenothermaceae bacterium | reverse complement strand
ATACAATCTTCTTGCGATAGCGAATCTCTGTGCTTCCACAACAAGTTCTTTGAGTATCAAATCTCCCCCCCTATCACCATCTAAGAATGCTGTAACTGTCTTCTTCTTACACAACTCTATTATAGTTTTTGGAATATTTGTCCCCTCCACTGCTATAACATTTTTAATACCATGCTTAAGTAAATTCAAAACATCTGCTCTTCCTTCAACTATAATTATAGCATCAGATTCATCAATAGCTGGTCCAGCTGGAAGTTTATCTATTATTTCTTCTGTAATTTTTGAATATATAAAAATACTTATAACTTCAGCATCTTTAAAATTAAGGGCATTATTTTCTGTCAATTCTTCTTTGATAAATTTTATTTCGTCTTTATTATACAAATCTTTTTCTTTAAGTCTTCTTTCTAAATGTATCTTTTCCCAGTCCTCAATTTCAAAAAAATATATTTTCAACACTCCTGCCTCTTATATTTTTGTTATAATTAAGTTTATTACTAGAAAAAGGAGGACGCAAGCTTTGGCTATAAAAGGAAGAGTTTGGAAATTTGGAGACGATGTAAATACAGATGAAATAATTCCAGCTAGATATCTAATAACAACAGACCCAAAGGAGCTTGCTAAACATGTTATGGAAGATGCAGACCCAGAATTTCCTAACAAAGTAAAACCTGGGGATATAATTGTTGGTGGAAAAAACTTTGGTTGTGGTTCTTCTAGGGAACATGCACCACTTGCTATAAAAGGAGCAGAAATTTCGGCAATAATAGCAGAATCTTTTGCAAGAATTTTCTATAGAAACGCAATTAACCTTGGTATGACAATTATAGAATCTCCAGAAATAGCAAAAGAAACAGATGAAGGAGATGAACTGGAAATAGATATGGAAAAAGGAATTGTAAAAAACCTAACAAAAGGAAAAGAATACAAAATAAAACCTCTACCTGAAGACCTTAGAAAAATTCAAGAAGCTGGTGGATTAATGGAATATGCAAAAGCAAGGTTAGGATAAAATGCCTTTTTCTAAACTTCTAGTTGGAGTTGATTTAACAGAAATTTCAGATGCAGTTGTAAATTCTGCAAAGCAAATTGCAGGCACATTTGGGGCAAAACTATATTTAACCACAATCATTGAACCTCCTATGCCTGTTTTATCTGTTGAACCTGATACATTTGTTGAAGCAGAAGAACTATCTATTCTTTTAGAGCTAGAAAAAGAACTTCAAAAAGAAGCAAAGGAAAAATTAGAAAAATATGCATCAAATTTATCTAGAGAAGGCTATATCGTAGAAACAATTGTTGAAGTAGGTAATATTGTAGACACAATTTTAGATTTAATAGAAGAAAAAGAGATAGATTTATTAGTAATTGGTAGTCATAAAAAAGGACTTATAGACAAATTACTTTTAGGAAGTGTTTCTAAAAAACTGATAAATGAATCTCCAGTTTCAACTCTTATTGTAAAAGGAAAGCAAATAGATAAGTTAGAAAAACTTCTTGTAGGATATGACTTTTTACCAAGTTCAAAACAAGCTATATTAACTGCAGAAGAGATTGCCATTTTAACAAATGGAGAAATATTTATAGTTCATGCAGATACAGATATAAAATTTGCCCATATAAAAGGAATATATAAAACAATAGAAGAAAAGAAAAAACAAATACTTCAAGAAATAGTTTCAGACTTAAACTCAAAAGGAATTTCAGCATTTTTTGAAATACTAAAAGAACCAGCTATAGAGGCAATTTTAGAAGAAATAGAAAAATATAATCCAGACCTTGTTATTCTTGGAAAAAGAAAAAGTTCTACACTAAAAAGATTGTTTTTAGGAACAACAGCTCAAAAAATTGTAGAAAATGCTTTTTCTCCAGTTTTAATAGTTAGGAGAAAAAATGAATAAATTTTCTATATCCTTTTTTTTTACTTTTGCTATTTTCTTTTATACAAGTTGTGCATCTATTAGAGGGGATAATCCTTACTTTTATTATGTAATGTGTAAATACGCATATCTAAACCAAGATTTAAAATCTGCAGAAGAACTTTGTGAAAAAACTAAAAAAATCCTTCCAAAAAATAGACAAATTTACAAAGAATTAATGAATATATATCTAAAACAACTGAAGATAGAAAAATTTTATAAAACAATAGAAGAATATTTATCTAAATATAATACAGAGAAAGACTATTTTTATGTAGTTGAATTACTGCTTAAAATAAACTCTTTTGATAAAGCAAGTAAATATTTAAAAGAAGCTTTAAAAAAATATCCAAATGATGTAAAGCTTAAATTATTAAAAGTCCAATGGATTCTTAGAAAAGGAGATACATCAAAAGAAAGTATTGAATTTCTAAAAAAACTTTTACAAGAAACTGATAAAAACCAGTATTTAAAAGAAAGAAAAGATAAAATAGCTTACACTTTAGCAAGAATTTACATTCTACAAAGAGATTTAAAAACAGCTATAAAAATTCTGGAAGCAACTCCTGCGTATAAAAGCAAAGAAGGATATAGAATTTTATTAGAGCTTTATAAAGAAATAAAAGACTATCAAAAAGCAGAAAAGCTTCTCAAAGAAGTATTAAAAAAATATCCTAAAAATTTAGATGCACTAAATAGACTGTTTCAACTTTATGTGGATACAAATCAGTATGAAAAAGCAAAAGAAGTAATAGATAAAATCTTAAAACTAAATCCAAAAGGTAAAGATGTATTATTAAAAAAATTCT
>DTZN01000304.1 GCA_012961365.1 Hydrogenothermaceae bacterium | reverse complement strand
GCTAGTGTAATAGCTTTGGGTAAACTTGGAGGGTTAGAGCTTAATTATTATTCGGATATAGATATTATGTATATTTATTCAGAAGAAGGTAAAACAGATAAAGGAGTTTCAAACAGAGAGTTTTTTTCATATATGTTTACAAAACTTACAAATTATTTATCAAAGAAAAATATAGAAGGGCAAAGCTGGATAGTAGATTTAGACCTTCGCCCAAATGGTAGAAGTGGATTTATTTCCTATTCTTTGCCTGCTTTAGAAGTTTACTACTGGACTACTGGCAGGGTTTGGGAAAGACATATGCTTATGAAAGCAAGGCATAGTGCAGGAGATAAGGAAGTTTCAGATGAGTTTATAAAGATGATAACTCCATTTGTTTATAGAAAAACTATTATAAAGGAAGAACTAAAAGAAATTATTGAAATGAAAAAATTAATAGAGCAAGATGCAAAAAAATCTACAGACAAGGAAGTAAATATAAAAACTTGTGATGGAGGAATTAGAGAAATTGAATTTACAGCTCAAATTTTACAACTTGTATATGGAGGAAAAAATAATAACTTAAGAGAAAAAAGCACATACAAAGCTATACAAAAACTTCAAAATGAAAAAATTATATCTCAAGAAGATGCAGAAAAACTTAAAAGTGGATACCTATTTTTAAGGAAATTAGAGCACCTTATTCAGGTAGAAAATTGCATTCAAACGCAAGTTTTTAAATATCAAAAAGCAGAGGATTATGCAAAGAAAATGGGATATGCCTCGACTGATAAATTTTGGGAAGATTTTGAAAAACATAGGAAAAATATAAGCCAAATATTTAACTCACTTCAAATTGGAGAGGCAAAAGAACTTTCACCTCTTCAAAAATACATTTTTACAAAGCATAATCAAGAAGAAGCAATAAGCTATTTAAATAGTATTGGTTGTAAAAAGCCAGAATGGGTATTAGATAGAATAAAGGATATATTTTTAAGTAAAGAATTTGTATATTTAACAAATAAAGAAAAAGAAATTTTATTTGAGTTTCTACCAAAATTGGAAGAAAAATTAAAACAGTTTCCAGACAAAGAAGATTTCTTACTAAATTTAAACAATATCCTCATAAAAGGAAAATTCCTTCCACTTTTTGCATCTTCATTAAAACAAAATGAAAATCTTGCAAACTTTATTCTAAAAGTTGCAGAAATTTCAGATTATATTTCTTCTCTAATGGCAAAAGACCCAAGTCTATTAGACTTTGTTTTTAGTTCATTAAATAAAGCCCTTGAAACAGAAGATGACTTTGAGAAAGAGTTAAACCTTATAAAGGAGCAAGATTTTATTACAAAACTAAATAAACTTAAAAATTTAGTAGAAATTACAGCTATATTTGAATATTTATCTAACATAGATAAACAAAATAGTTTAAAAAGATTAAAAAAACTAAACAAAGTTTTAACAAATCTAGCAGATTTTATAATTAAAAAGATAAATTCTAAATATAACTCTCAGGGACTTTGTATTTTTTCTTTAGGAAAACTAGGAAGTAAAGAAATAAATATAGGTTCTGATTTAGATTTAATTTTTGTTTTTGATAGTTTAGAAAATAAGAACCAGTACCAAAATGTGCCAGTAAATATAATAAGAGACCTTACAAAATACACAAAAGAAGGGATTTTATACCAAATAGATTTAAGACTTAGACCATATGGAAAGGCAGGAGAACTTGCTCCTTCAATAAGTTTTTATGAAAAATATTTTCAAAATGAAGCAAGAAGTTGGGAAAGGTTAGCTTGGACAAAAGCAAGATATATTACAGGAGATGCAAAGACAAGAAAAGAATTTTCAAAAATTATAGAGAACTTTCTATACTCAAAACCAATTACAGAAAAATTCATTGAAGAAGTAGCAGAAATGAGATTTAGACTAGAAGGTTTTACAAATGAAAAGCCAGATGAGATAGATATAAAGTTAGGATATGGGGGACTTGCAGATGTAGAGTTTGCAGTTCAGCTTTTTTGTCTAAAAAACAAAATTAAGGAAACAAGTATTTTGGAAACTTTAGTTCAAAATAACGTTTCTATACTAAATGATTACATTTTTTTAAGAGAAGTAGAAACAAGATTTCGTATGATAAAAGGAACAGGAATATCAAGAATTTCAAAAAGTTCAAAGAATTTTTATAGAGTTGCAGTTTCGTTTAATAAAGATGTAAATACACTATGGGAAGAAATAAAAGTTTCAAGAGAAAAATTAAGGCAATTTTTCTTAAGAACAATAAAAACTATAAAAGGGGAATAAATCCCCTTCCATTTTAAAACATAGGTTGATCTAAGTTTACAGCTACAACTTCTTTAACTTCAGGAATAGCTTGTTTTAGCCTTTGTTCAATTCCACCTTTTAAAGTTAATAAAGACATAGAACAACCAGAACAAGCACCCATTAGTCTTACATAAACCGTTCCATCTTCCCCAATATCTACAAGTTCAACATCACCACCATCAAACCTTAAAGCAGGTCTTATACTTTCTAAAACTTCTTCGACTTTTTCTCTATCTATTTTCACACTTTCAGCCATTTTAGCCTCCTTGAAAATTTATTTCTTAATAAAAATAACACAAATTACTCTTTTATCTATAGTAATAATCATAAATTATTCATCACTTCTTGTATAGAAAGCCCTTTTTTTAAAAATTTAACTAAATCTTCCTCTTCAAATTCTTTTGATACAACTTTTTTAATCTCTATATCATATACAAAAAATATATCATTTCCAAAGCTTCCATATACTAAATTTTCAGTGTCTCCAACAACTGCACCAGCTAATACAGAAGATTTAAATTCAGGCGTTAATTTTTCTCCAGTTTCTATGTTATATAATGAATAATGCTTTTCTTCCTTAGCCCAGAAGTATTTACTTTCTCCGGTTATAGCTCCCCTTTCTCTTATTTTTCTAAACCATTTTGTTTTTTGTCCTTGTAAAGAAAATACAGCATCTTTCTTATCTTTTGTAGCTCTAAAGTATTGAGATTGACCTTTTACCAGACCTTGGGGTGCTATCCAATCAAAAAAATCAGATATTCTTTCACCTGTATTTATATTGTATATAGCCCATTTCACTTTTTGCATAGCTATAATTTTAGATGGAAAATCTTCTATTTTTTCTTCACTTGCAATTATATAATTACTTTCTTTTTTAAAAGCCCCTTCTTTTAAAAAGAGCTCAAAAACTCTGTTATTAACAACAACTTTTCCATTATCATATTTAATCATTAGGCTAAATCCTTTATAATTTTTTTAAGAAAAAATAACATTTAGTCGTATATATATATATGAGAGAAATCAAGAAGGAGATTGTAGGGTGAAACGAATTTCAATAGCAACTAAGGTTTATGTTCCTCTTATAATATCTGTAATTTTAGGGATTTTAGTAATTGCAGGATTAACAGTTAAAGAATTTAACTCTATAGAAAATGAAGTTCAAAAGAAGGAATCTAAAGAACTTAAAAATTTTGTAAAACAGTTATTAGAAGAAAAAAAATCTGTCGCTTTAACAGAAGCAATAACTTTATCTCATGTTGACTCTTTTATAGAAGCTCTAAAAACGAACAATAGAGAATTAGCATTAAAAAAGGCTAAAGAAATAACAAGTGATATAAGAGCTCACTCAAAATATAAAAATGTAAAAATACACATTCATACTGCAGATATAAAAAGTTTTGTTAGAGCTTGGAAACCAGAAAAATATGGAGACGATTTATCTAGTTTTAGATATACAATTTTACATGTAAAAAAGGTAAAAAAACCTTTTGTAGCTTTTGAAGTTGGAAAGATAGGATTAACTTTAAGGGGATTGGCTCCTATTTTTGATGAAAATAAAAATTATGTAGGTTCTGTCGAATTTATTCAGGGACTTAATTCTATAGTAAAAGATTTGAGAAAAGTTAATAGTGATGCAATTATTTTAATGGATAAAAAATATCTAAAAATTGCTAAATTTTTAAGGAATTCTCCAACTATAGGAAGGTTTGTAATTTCTCAAAAATCTAATCTTATTAATAAAACTTTATTAAATGAGATAACTAAGATAAATTTATCTGAAAATAAGGATTTTTACATTACAGATAATTACCTTTTAACATTAGTTCCTTTGAAAGATTTTAAAAGCAATATTGTTGGATATGTTGTAGTAGGAAAGTCTTTAAAGTTAGTTAATCAAGCTGTGGAACATGCAAAAACTATTATTTATAAGCAGATGATAAGTGTAGTAATTGTTGGTTTCATTGTAATGGGGATTTTAATATTTATCATTCATTTTGTAATAAAAAAACCTCTACAAAACTTTATTAAGATAGTTAAGGACTTAGCCCAAGGAGAAGGGGATTTAACTAAAAGAGTAGAGGTTTACTCTAGAGACGAACTAGGAGAAATAGCTAGATACTTTAACCAGTTTATAGAAAAAGTTAAACAAACTATAATTTCTGTAAAAGAAAGTTCAAAAGAATCCTTTATTATCGCAGAAGATTTAGCAAAAAGTTCTAGAGAAATAAAAGATAGTGCAATAAAAGAAAGAAAAATAATAACAGAGACATCACAAAAGGGAATTGAAGTTCAAAAACCTTTAAATGAAACTATGCAAGAACTCAAAGAAACAACTACTCTTATTAATAATGCAACTGAAAAATTAAACGATGCAAAACAAACAATTTCTAAACTAATAGAAAGTATAAATGTTGTATCAGAAGAAGAAAAGAAAATAGTAGAAGAGTTAAGAGAACTGTCTAGAAATGCAGATGAATCTAAAGGTATATTAGATATAATTAAAGATATAGCAGACCAGACAAATCTTCTTGCATTGAATGCTGCAATAGAAGCAGCAAGGGCTGGAGAATACGGCAAAGGGTTTGCAGTTGTTGCAGATGAAGTTAGAAATCTTGCAGATAGAACTAGAAATAATCTAGAAGAAATAAATAAAACTATTAATAAAATTGTAGACTCTATAGAAAATGTGTCTCAAAAAATTATAAGTAATGCAGAAAAAATTGAAGGAATTACTGAAGATTCAAGAGAAGTGAAAGATGAAATTCAAGAAACATCTTTAATAATAGAAAATACTGCAAAAGTAACATCTCAATCTGTATCTACATCTGCAGAAGTTATAAAGCAAATATCAGATATTCTAGAAGAGTTTAAGAAAATAGCAGAGCTTGCAACAGAAAATACTACTAATGTAGAAGATATAGTAGATGCTATTGAAAGACTTGAGAAAAATATCCAGAAACTAACTGAGTTAGTGGATAAATTTAAAACATAGGAGGTTTTATGATAAATAAAAAGTATTTAAAGCAGTGGGACAAAGAATATTTTTGGCATCCATTTACTCAAATGCAAGTTTATGCACAGGAAGATAATGTAATTGTAGAAAGGGGAGAAGGAGTATACATATACGATATTTATGGAAATAAATATTTAGATGGAGTTGCTTCTTTATGGTGTAATGTCCATGGACATAATCATCAGAAACTAAATCAAGCTATTATAGAGCAAGTAAACAAAATAGCTCATTTTACAACTCTTGGGGCTTCAAATGTTCCAGCAATTGTTTTTGCAAAAAATTTAGTTGATATAACACCTCCTAAACTAAAGCATGTGTTTTATAGCGAAGATGGTTCAGAAGCAATGGAAATTGCAATAAAAATTGCATATCATTATTGGCACAATAAAGGAGAGAAGCAGCGAAACAAGTTTATAACATTATCAGAAGCTTATCACGGAGATACTATTGGTAGTGTTTCTGTTGGAGGTATAAACATATTTCATGAAAAATACAAACCACTTTTATTTGATGTGTATAAATTACCTTCTCCATATTTAGAAGCTATTAAAAAGGTAGGTAGAGAAAAAGCTCTAGAATACGATACTACAAAACTTTTAATTGAAGAAGTTGAAGAATTTGTATTTAAACATCACCAAG
>DTZN01000303.1 GCA_012961365.1 Hydrogenothermaceae bacterium | reverse complement strand
TCTCACACACTATCCTACACCAAAGCCATGTAGATGTCAAAAATAGTCAAGCCTCTTTTTTAAATATCAACAACTATCTAAAATCAAATTTATCTCCTCGTTTTGCAAGATACTCCAAAGCTTCTTTAAAATCAATATTTATTATTTCATACTTTTCTTTGGGAATATTTAATTCTTTTGATAAAGTTTTCCAATCTTTTGAAATATGTATTATATTCCTATATGAAAGTTCTCTTGTTGCTTCTTCTAAGTAATTTCCTTCTGGTTTTATATTTGAGATTTTTGCAAATGTTTCAAAATCTTCTCCTAATATTTCCTTTAAATCATCATATTCCCATGTATAAAATTTTCCTTCTTCTCCTTCACTGTCTGCATCTTCCGCTGAATAAAATGCCCCTTTTTTACTCAACATATCTCTAAAAATATATTCAACAATTTGGTTAGCTATTTTTTTGTATACTTCTTTTTTTGTTATTTGGTAAACCTCAGTATAAGCCATCAAAAGCATAGCTTGGTCATAGAGCATTTTCTCAAAATGAGGAAGTAGCCATCTTTCATCAGTAGAGTATCTATGAAACCCATAACCTACATGGTCATAAAGTCCGCCTTTTGCCATTTCCTTTAATGTTTTTTCTACCATATATAAAGCTCTGTCTTCTTTATAGATTTTGTAATATCTAAGTAAAAACAACAAATTATGTGGTGAAGGGAACTTTGGTGAATTATTAAAACCCCCATATTTTTCATCAAAGTTTGAAGAAAAAAATGCAAACACTCCTTTTAATATACTTTCTGTAAGATTAGATTTTTTTAGTTTTGTCTCTATTTCTTCTTTTACATAGTCCAAAATTTTATTTGCCCTATTTAACAAGTTTTCTTTATCTTCTTCCCAAAGTTTTTTTATTTGAGGGATTAAATCTTTCATTCCAATAACGCCATATCTACTTTCCTTTGGAAAATATGTTCCAACGAAAAATGGCTTTTTATCAGGAGTCATAATAATAGTTAAAGGCCATCCTCCTCTACCAGTCATCATTGTACAAACTTTCATATAAAATTGGTCTATATCTGGTCTTTCTTCTCTATCTACCTTTATGTTTACAAACGTTTCATTCATCATTTTTGCAATTTCTTCATTTTCAAAACTTTCTTTCTCCATAACATGGCACCAGTGGCAAGTTGAATATCCAATAGAAAGGAAAATTGGTTTATCTTCCTTTTTTGCCTTTTCAAAAGCTTCTTCACACCAAGGATACCAATCTACAGGGTTATATGCATGTTGTTGTAAGTATGGACTTTTTTCATTTATAAGTCTATTTGGTTTTTTTTGAGATGACATAATATTTCCTCATGAAATTTTAGTTAGTATTAGAAAGTATAGTTTCTAGACAGGTTAACTTTGTATAAGAGTAGTCATAAAAAAAATAAAGAAGGGCTAAAAAGCCCTTAAGTTTTTATTCTGTAGGCTCTTTAGATACAGAATGAGAAGCATAGTTTGGAGAGTAAGCAGGCATCCAACCTTCCCATGCTTTTGACCTTGGAGTATCGTAATCTGGCCATATTTGTTGGTCTTGTCTCCATTTAGATTTTTCATCAAATTTTTCTTTTCCTCTTCTTGCAATAAAATCATCAGCAATTCTAGATAGCTCTTCCTTATTTAAAACCCAGCTTTTTCTGGTATAAGAAGATAAATCATAAATATCTGTATGAATAATACAATCTGTTGGGCAAGCCTGTGTACACAACCCACAGAACATACATTTTGATAAATCCATATCAAATACTGCTAAAACTTTTAGTCCATGATGGGGGTGGTCTTCTGGAACTTGTAATTTTTCTGCCTTAATCGTAAATAGCTCCGGGACTGGACAAGCAGCCTGACAGAACTTACAAGCAATACATCTTGTTTCTCCTACTTCGGGAGGTTTAATTTTTAGCTTTTTTATCCAACTATTAAAATCATCTGCCTCTGTTCCATCAACATTTCTAAGACCATGAACTCCTCTAAATCTAATTGTTGGAACTGAAACTTCGTAAGGAAAATCTACAGTAATAGTCTTTTTGAAAAGGTGTTTTATTGTGGTCTTTAAACCTTTTATAAAATCTAAGAAAAATATTTTCTCTACAAGACTTTGGGGCTTTACATTTCTATTTAATCCAACCTTTACTATACCCATTTAATACCTCCTTTAATTTAAGCCTTTTGTTTATCTATCTGTTTCACCAACAACTGGGTCAATTGTAGAAAGTAGTGTTATGGCATCTGCTATAGGTCTTCCGATAATTGCTTTTGTAAATATCTGTAAGTTATAAAAGGCTCCAGAACGAATTCTAACTCTATAAGGTTTTATAGATGCTTTTTTGTTATATATATAAAATCCAAGCTCTCCTCTTGGATTATCTGTAGATGCATAAACTTCTCCTTCTGGAAGTTTTAAACCTCTACCATCTATAGAAAGCTTTAACTTTTTAGGGTCTTCTGGTTCTAAGAAATATGGGTCTTCTGGTGTAAAGTCATTTCTTAGTTTTTCTATACATTGCTGGATTATTTTTGCACTTTGCCTCATCTCTTCCATTCTAACGAGATATCTATCGTATGAATCTCCAACTTCTCCTACTGGTATATCAAAATCTACTTCCCCATAAGCATCGTATTTATCTATTTTCCTTAAATCATAGGCAACTCCTGAAGCTCTAGCGACAGCACCTGTTAATCCATAATCATAAACATCTTGTTCTGTTAATACACAAACATCTTTGTTTCTCTTTAGCCAAATTCTGTTTCTTGTTAGGAGAGTTTCATAGTCATTAATTCTTTGAGGAAAATCTTTTATAAAATGTTCTATTGCATCAAGGGCTCCTGCTGGTAAATCTGCAAAAACACCACCTATTCTAAAGTAGTTTATTGTAAATCTAGCACCTGTAATCCCTTCAAATATATCCATTATTTTTTCTCTTTCTCTGAATGTATAAAGGAACATTGTTAAAGCACCAAGGTCTAAAGCATAAGTTCCAAGCCAAAGAAGATGTGAATTTATTCTAGAAAGTTCTGCCATTAATGTTCTTATCCATTTTGCCTTTGGAGGAACTTTTTCATGAATACCAAGCATTTTTTCGGCAGAAACTACATAAGCATGATTTTCATTTATTGAAGCAATATAATCCATTCTATCTGTATATGGAATAAACTGTTGGTATCCAATATTTTCTGCTATTTTTTCAACACCTCTATGAAGTTGTCCAATGATAATATCGCATTGTTGGACATATTCTCCATCTAAATCAAATAAAAACCATATTGTTCCGTGAGTTCCTGGATGTAATGGGCCCCAGTTTAATACTATTTGTGATTGTTTATGGGGCATTCTTGCTTTTTGGGTTCTTTCTAAGTCTTCAAGAGTTGGAAGTGCTGTATGCATTCTTGAATAGTTAAATAATCCTTCTAACTGGTCTTGTCTTTTTATTTCATTTAAAGAAGGCAATTCTGTGTCCTCTATACCCCTTATGGGAAAATCTTTTCTTAGTGGATGATATGGATATCCTTCCCACATAAACATTCTAACTAGATTTTCATGTCCCTCATACCTAACACCAAACATATCCCAAGCTTCTCTTTCTGCCCACTTAGCTGCTGGCCATAAGTCTATTAATGAAGGAAGAGTTTCTTCTGTTGCCCAACTTTTTACAATTATTCTTTCTTTATGTTCTGGGGAATATAAAATTAATACCCCTTGAAATCTTGGGTTTTCCTTTTCTCCATGGTCTATTATTGTCCAATCTATAAACATTTTAAAAGAGTAATCAGGGTCTTCTTTCAAAAACTTTAAAAAGTCTATTAAGTTTTCTTTAGGAACATCTATATAAACATATCCAGTTTTCGATTCATTAACTGTAATATAATCAAATCTACCTTCTAGAGCTTTTGCTTTTTCAAGACTAATCCATGACATTACTCTCTCCCTTCTTAAATTTTTAAAACACCGTTATAAAATTCTACTAAATTTTTATATCAAATGCATCTCTTACTCTACCAAGGATATCATAAACTCCTTTATAATCTCCCAAACATATATTATCTTTTTCTAACATATACCACTGGTCTAAAGTTATAGGCTTTCCAAAAATAGAACCTATTAATGAAATTGGAAATAAAAGGTTCCTATTTACTTCTAAGACTGGTCTTTTTATATTTAATAATTTTAAAACAAATTCAAATAAATCCTTATAAGAAACTATTCTTTTTCCACAAAGTTCAAAAATTTGATTCTTTTCATCAAAATTTAATACTTTAATAAAACTTTCTACAACGTCATTTATATTGACAGGCTGAACTTTTCCTTTAGGGGCTATAAAAATCGGTGAAAATTTACTTAAAATTTTAATGTCTTCAAATAGTTTTTGTCCTTTACCTAAAATTATAGATGGTCTAAGTATAAAGTAAGCTAACCCACTTTCTATTATGTATTTTTCTGCAAGTGCTTTTGTTTTTTTGTATCTACTTTTGGAATTTAAATCTGCTCCTAACGCTGACATTTGGACAAACAAACTTACATTTGATTTTTTTGAACCATCTACTAATCTTTTTGTAAATTCAAAATGAATTTTTTCAAAAGTTGCATTTTTTTCTGGAATTTCTGTTAGTATTCCTAGTAAATTTATAACAACATCTGGATTAGATTGAATAACTATTTTTTCTAAGTTTTCGTCAAAAGGAAGAATTTTTACACTTGGATTATCATAAAAATTTTTTAGCTTATTTTTATTCCTTACAGGAAGGATAAGTTGAAAATTCTTATTTTTAGAAATTTTTTCAAGTAAATGCAAACCTACAAAGCCTGTTGAACCTGTTATTAAAATTTTCATTTTGGTAAATATACTTCAAAAGTTGAACCTTCTCCAATTTTACTTTCTACTTTTACTTTTCCTCCATGAGCTTCTGCTATATGTTTAACAATAGAAAGACCTAACCCTGTTCCTCCAACGTTTCTACTTCTTGACTTGTCAACCCTATAAAATCTCTCAAATATTAAAGGTAGTGCTTTTTTAGGAATTCCTATACCTGTATCTTTAACACCAATAACAACATATTTTCCATTTTCTTTAGAAAACACTTCAACATGTCCATTTTCTTTATTGTATTTAATAGCATTTTCTATTAGATTTTTAAACAAAATAGAAAGTTTATTTTCATCTGCATAAATTTCTAAGTTATCTGATATTTTATTTTCAAAAGTTATATTTTTTTCTTTACAAAGATGAGCTAAATCCTCATAAATTGAGTTTATAAATCCTTTTAGTTTTATTTTTGTTTTTATTAGTTTATCTTCTTTAGACTCTAATCTGGCAATTATTAATAAATCATTTATTAAACTGTTCATCTGGTTTATTCTTTTGAAAGCCATAGATAAAAATTTTTTCTTATGATGACTTTCTTCCTCATCTTGAAGGGTTTCTATAATACCCTTTAAAACTGCTATTGGTGTTTTTAATTCATGGGATACATTTGAAACAAAATCTTTTTTTGCCTGTTTATATATTTCAAATGGCGTTATATCTGTAAGATGGATAAATTTTTTCTCATCTATTTTGTAAACTTTCACTAAAAATTTTCTATCATTTATTATTATTTCTTCTCTTATGTTATCTTTTTCATATTTATGAGAAATCATGGAGTAAAGATAATCATTTTTTATAACTTTTGAAAAATGAGCTCCTTCTGGCTCTTCGATTTCTAATATATCTTCTGCATATTTGTTTATGTATCCTATTTTTCCATCTGGTTCTATTACAATTATACCCTCTTGCAGAAAATCTAAAAATTTTAAAAAACTTTCTAAATTTGAAACTTTTATTTTTTGTTTAGCTTTCATTATCTATTTCCTGATGCCTTAGCATTTTACCCTCTTTCATATAAATAACCTCTTCTGCTAAATTTGTTGCTATATCTGCAACCCTTTCTATATTTGATGCTACTGTAATTAGCCTTATTCCTACCTTTATATTTTTAGGGTCTTCTACCATGTATGTGTATAAATCTCTTATTATTTGTTCGTTTAATGCATCTACTTTATCATCTCTTGATATAACATCTCTTGCAAGTTCAGTGTCTAAAGTTTCTAGGCATTTAACTGCATCTCTAACCATTCCAATGGTTATATCTGTCATAATTGGAAGATCTATATACTCTTTTAATTTTGGCTTTGTAATTATATGCTCTGCTTGCTCTTTTATATTTTCTGCATGGTCTCCTATTCTTTCTAAGTCTCTGTTTACAAATAAGTCCATCACTAAAATTCTTAGATACTTTGCTTCTGGTTGAAACCTTGCGATTGTAGTTATTATTAAACTTTCGTTTTCAACTTCCATTTTGTCTAGTTTTTCTTCCAAATCTGCTACAGATGATAAGTATTTTCCATCGTGCTCTATTATTGCTTTAACTGCATTTTCTAACATTGTATCTGCAATCTCTGCCATTTCTATAAGTTTATTTCTAATTTCATCAAGTTTTGGTTTTATAAGCATTCAATTTCCTCCTTAACACACTATCCAAATTTTCCTGTAATATAATCTTCTGTAAGTTTTTCCTTTGGTGATGTAAATATAATATCTGTTTTATCAAATTCAACCAGTTTTCCAAGATACATAAATGCAGTATAATCAGAAACCCTTGCCGCTTGTTGCATATTATGGGTTACGATTATTATAGTTACGCTATCTCTAAGCTGAACCACAAGCTCCTCTATTTTTGATGTAGATATAGGGTCTAATGCTGAAGTTGGTTCATCAAACAGTAAAACTTCTGGCTCAACTGCTAAAGCTCTAGCTATTACTAATCTTTGTTGTTGTCCTCCTGATAAACCTGTTGCTGGGTCTTTTAACCTGTCTTTTACTTCTTCCCATAAAGCTGCCTGTTTTAATGCTTTTTCAACCCTACCCTCAAGCTCGCTTTTATCTTTTATTCCTCTAAGCTTTAATCCATATGCAACATTATCAAATATACTCATAGGAAAAGGTGTAGGTTTTTGAAAAACCATTCCTACTTTAGTTCTAAGTTTAATAAGGTCATAATCGTCAGATAATATATTTTCCCCATCTAAAAGTATTTGTCCTTCATATTTGTTTCCTGGATAAAGGTCATGCATTCTATTAAAACTTCTAAGTAATGTTGTTTTACCACAACCAGATGGACCAATTAATGCAGTAACTTTTTTCTCATAAACAGGTAAAGATATGCCTTTTAATGCTGCTTTTTCTTTATCTGGATAAGGTTGTCCTGAATACCAAAAATACAGATTATTTACTTTTATTTTTTCTTCCATAAAGTTTTTTCCTCCAGCAAACAGTTAACGATTTTGTTATCAAATTATATTATATATAATTAATCAAATGGCACAGTCCATGCGGGTGTCCTTAATCTGGTATATCCATAGGCATTACTATCGCTTTGTAGTTCTCGCTTTCTAAAGGTTGTATTAATGTTTGGGCGTTTGGGTTTGTAAATTTTATAAAAAATTTATCTTCATCTATAGCCTCAACTGCTTCTATTATGTATTTTGCATTAAAACCTATTACAAAATTTTCCCCTTCATATTCTATTTCTAATTCGTCTATTGCTTCCCCATACTCTTTTGAAAAACTTCTAAGTTCTAACATACCTGTTTTTAATGTAAATCTAATAGGTTTTGCATCTCCTTCAACAACTGCAGAAACTCTCTTTACTGCCTCTATCAGTTCTTTTTTGTCTAAAATTATCTGAATTGTAAACTCATTTGGTATTACCTGTGTATAATCAGGAAAAGCTCCTTCTAATAGTCTTGACATTAGTACCCATTCTTTTGTCCTAAAAAATGTATATTGGGAAGTTGCCGCTACTTCTACATCTTCCATTCCTGTTAGAAGTTTTTTTAGCTCGTTTAAAGCCTTTTGCGGGACTACTATAGAAATTTCTCCCACTCCTGTTTTTTTTATGGTGTATAGTGCAAGTCTGTGTCCATCAGTTGCAACAACATCTATAAGATTGCTATCTTTTGTTTTAAATAAAGCTCCTTGAAGTGCATATCTACTTTCTTCTTTTGATGATGCATATAGAGTTTTATTAATTGCATTTTGCAAATTTGCTCCAGAAATAATAAATGCATTTTCTTCGGGAAAAGGATACATTTGTGGAAAATCTTCAGATGGCGCTGTTGGTAGAGAATACTTTGTCTTTCCTGATTTAATTTTTAAATTATTATCTTCTAATTTTATATGGACTTTCTCACTTGGTAAAAGTCTTGCAATATCATTTAATTTTTTTGCATTTACACATGCTGTTCCTTCTTTTTCAACCTGTGCAAAAACAGAAACACTAACATGAACCTCTAAATCTGTTCCTTGAACTACTAATTTATCTTCTTTTGCTTCAAGGAAAAAATTGGATAAAATTGGTAATGGTGATTTTTTTTCCGTTGCAGAGATTGCTTTTTTTAATATATCTTGAAGAGCAGATTTGTCTATAACTATTTCCATTTTTCCCCTCCAGAAAGAAAAACTTCTTTTTTCCAAATAGGTGCCCTTGCTTTTACTTCATCTACTATATATCTACAAGCTATAAAAGCTTCTTGTCTATGTCCCGCCCACACTGCTACTAAAAATGAAGGAACTCCAACAGGAACTGTCCCTGTTCTATGATGAACTATAGCATGCTTTATTTTAAATTTTTCTTTTGCTTCTTCTATAATCTCTTTTATTACTTTTTCTGCCATAGATACATACGCTTCATATTCCAACTGTTTTACATTTCCATCTTCTGGAGCACTTCTTGGGATACCTAAAAAAATATCTAATGCTCCACATTCCTTATCTGAAAAACTTTTGAACACTTCTTCTAAAGAATACCAGTTTTCCCCAATATATATATCTGGAACCATATTTTTCTCCTTTTTGAAAAGTCAACAAATAAATTTTAGCAATTTTTTGTAAGGTTTTAATGTTTTTGGGCAAAAAGTTTGTTATATTCTTTGTAGATTTTCCATACATATTTTGAGTTGTTTTTTGCTTTTGAACCTTTGTTATAGCAGTCTATAGCTTTCCAAGTTTGTCCAAATTTATTTATACATTGGGCTAAAACCCATGCTCCAACAAAAACATTCTGACAAGGATTATAAAGGTCTTCTTCAGTTATTCCATACCTTTTTAAAACAGGTAGCCATTTACTATTTATCTGCATAATGCCTATATCATAGGTACCGTTATTATTTTTGTTTATGGCTTTAGGATTAAGATTACTTTCAACTTTAGCTATGGTATATAAAAGATATGGATTTATGTTATATCTATCTCCTGCTTCTTCAAAACAATAGTTTTTTTCATTGGCAAAACTTAATAAAACAAAACCTAAGCTAAATAGAAAATATTTAGCAACTTTTACCATTTGTTAACCATTTTTTATATTCTATCTGTTTATAGCATCCAGAGCCTATAAAGTCTAATATATTGGAAAATCTTTCTTTATATATATATCCTGGAATAACTGCATATTTCTTGTAATTTTTTTCTGGGTCAAAAAATATTAAAGTTGGAAATGATTGAACTCTATAAACATATGCAAGTATCTGCTCATTCATATATTTTCTTGTTTCTGGGTCTATAACTTTTCTATCTCCATAAACATTTATTATTGCTATAGCAACATTATTTTTTATTAATTTTTGTTTAAAATCTATATTGTCTAAAACTTCTCTGTGTAATTTTGTGCAATACTGACAAGATTCTGATTCAAAAATGAGTATTAAAAACTTTTTATTTTTCATTGCATCTTCAATAACTGGTAATGGGTCTACTTTGAATTTTTCAACTTTGTTTTTTGTTTCTTTACAACTAAAGTTAAAGAAAACTGCTATTATTAAAGGTAATATTAATAAGTATTTTTTCATTTTCATTGCTTCCTTTAATTTTAATTTTAACTAATATTATTTATTTATATATCGCCAAATGCAAGATAAATTTTAAAATTTTTTCATATATCTAACAAAACTGTAAACTACAGAATTTCAACACAAAACTTTCATTTGCTAAATAGCTTAGTCTTGATATCTAAATATACCAAAATAAGTAAAGGTAATGCCCCTAAAAAACCCCAAAGACCTGCAATAAAAAATGTATCCTGAAAGGACCAACTTAATGCATATAAGCTTTGAAGTTTATAAAGAAGGGCATTTGAAAGCTTTTCTGCTTTTTCCATATCAAAACTTTGTAAAAACATCACTTTAAATTCTGTTAGCTTTTGAGAAATAAAGCTAGTTTCCTGCATTTGCGTTATTCCATCAAAATGCTCGTAAGAGTGCTTATAAAGATTATTAGTAGCTATTGCTGTTCCAAAAGAACCTCCTATAAATCTAGAGTAATGTAAAAGTCCTGTTCCTAAGGAAGTTTTTTCTCCTAAATTTCTAAGAGCAAGAGTAGTTGCTGGAGCAAAAAACATACCCATAGAAGTTCCAAGGGGTATTAGCATTAAAGCTCCTTTTAGGGAAGGTGTAAAATAATCTAAAGATGGTAGTATTACTAAAGCACTAAATATATATAAAATTCCTGCCATATATAAAACATATTTTTCCCCAATTTTATCAGATAAAATTCCTGCAATTGGTGAAAATAAAGCAATGAAAAATGCCATACCTAAGATATGGATGCCTGCTTCGAGTGTTGATAGCTGTTTTAAGTTTTCAAAATATATAGGTATTAAATAAAAAAGTTGATACATAGAAAATCCTAAAAGTAAAAAGTAAACTGAAAATCCAACAAAAAAGTTTTTGTCTTTGAATATAGAAAAATTTATTAATGGTTTTGTAGATATAAATTCAAAAAGTAAATAAAAAAGCAATGCAAAAATAGAAATAATAAATAAATAAACAATTAAATCAGAATTAAACCATCCATATTGTTGTCCCTTTGATAAAAGTATTAATGTAGAAATAGTAAAAGTTGAAAGTAGCCCAAAAGAGATAAAGTTTAAGCTTTCTTTTACCCTTTTTAAAGATGTCTCTGGCAAGAAAAATATTGCAGATATTACAGTCAAAATTCCAAAAGGAATATTAATAAAAAATACCCATCTCCAGTCTAAATATTCTGTAATATATCCTCCTAAAGTAGGACCAATTGATGGAGCAAAACTTACACCAAGCCCAAAAATTCCCATTGCTATTCCTTTTTTCTCAGGTGGATAAACGGAAAATAATATTGTTTGGGAAGTTGCCATAATAAAAGCTTCTCCAACTCCCTGTAAAGCCCTTGCTGCTATCATTTCTTCTAATGAAGAAGAAACTCCACACCAAAATGAAGCTAAAGTAAAAATAGCAACTCCTAGTATATAAATTTTTCTCAAACCAAAATTTTTATCTAACCATTCGGCTAAAATAAGCATAGTAGCTGATGCCATCATATATGCAGTGATTACCCATTGAACTCCATAATAATCTGTTTGAAGAGGAGCGGTGATTTTTGGAACAATAATATCAACAATGGTAGTATCTAAAATAGCCATAAAGGCTCCAACCATAACAATTACAGTAATAACACCTCTTTCTAAGCCTGAAATTTTTTGGTATATAGGTGTTTCCATTACTTAACCTTTTTTATCTCAACTTCTCCACTAAGACCTACTTTAAGTAAAGATATATCTCCCTTTGTTATCTTTATTCGAACTGGAATTCTTTGGGCCACCTTTGTAAATTCTCCTGCTGTAATATCCCTTGGAACTAAAGCAAATTTAGATGCTGTAGTAGGCATAATTTTTTCTACAATTCCTTCAAAAGTTTTATTTGGATAAGCATCTATTTTGATAATTGCTTTACTTCCAATTTTTAATCCATCTATTTTTGTTTCTTCAAGTAAAACATTTATGTAAAATCCTTCACTTGGAACAACAGATAAAATAGGCATTCCTGATGATACAACTTCGTTTTCTTTTTTAAATATTTTTGCAACTTTTCCATCAAATGGAGCTTTTATTTGTATGTATTGAATTAGATTTTGCAAATCTTGTTTGTCTTTATATAAAGAATTTATTTTTTCTTGCAGTGAAACTATATTTTTAGCTAGTTCATATTTTTGTTTCTGTTTTGTTTTTGCAAGTTTTATATTTTCTTCAATAATTTTTAAACCTGTTTTTATTTCTTCTACTTTCGCAAGTAAAGACTGTTTTTTAGCTAACAAAACTTTTAAATTTGTTTGTATATCTTCCAGTTTTCTTTTTGGTGCAAGCTGTTTCTCTACTAAATTTTTAAATCTTTTTTCATCTTTTAATAATTGGTGAATGTTTGCATCTATTGAAGATAAGTTTGCTTGGACTGATTTTAATTTACTTTGTAGTTGCTGTTTTTTTAACTTTGAAACTTGTAAGTTTACAGAAAGCTCTTTTGTTATTCTTTCTTTTTTTATTTTGAGAGCTTTTAGCTTTTCTTTCAGGGAATTTATTTCGTGGTCTAGTTTTTGAAGTTTAAGTTTATAGTCTTTATCTTCAAGCTTTGCTAGAATTTGACCTTTTTTTACTATATCTCCTTCTTTTACAAATAATTTTTTAATTTTTCCTGCAACCCTTTTAAACGATAAGTTTGTAAAATTATCTATTTCAACAAATACTGCATTTGTAGTTATATAATTTAATCTGTGGTATATCCATTTGTAAGCAATTACAGAAAAACCTATTATTAAAACTATCAAAATTACAATCCCTAGTTTTTTACTCATCTTCTAAATTTCCTCCAACTGCATTTTCAAGGTCAAAATATGCCTTTATAAGCTCATACTTTGCAATTTTTAGCTGTTTTTTTGCATTTGTTAAATAACTTTCTGCATCAAGTAAATGTGTCATATCTGTTAATTGGTTGTTGAATTGTTGTTTAACAAGAGTGTAATATTCTTTTGCTTCTTTTAATGCTTCTTTATAAGTTTTTAGATTTTCTTTAGCTACTAAAAATTTTTCATATGCGTTTTTTACATTTAGTTTTATTGTTTTTTTTACCTCTGCTAGTTTTAAATCTAATTTTTTCTTTTGTAGTTTTGTTTTTAAATATGAATGGTATGGTTTTATTCCTTGAAACTGTAAACTTGCCAAAACTGTAAACGATACATTTCCTTTAGGGTCTAGATACGGATATTGCTCCGTATATGTATATTTAGCCTGTGCGTATATTTTTGGATAAAAATTTGATTTTTCTATTTTTGATAAATAACCAAGTTGGTTTTTCTTTGTTGAAAGAATTTTTATAATGTTTTTACTTTTCAAAGCTAGGTTGTATAGATTTTGTAAATTAAAGTTTTTATTTTCTAGGTTGAATTTTATTTCTTCTATTTTAAAATCTTCATCTAAAGGCTTATTTAAAATCAGATTTAATTTTGATTTAGCAAGTTTTAAATTGGTTTTTGCCTTTTTTATCTTTGCTTCTACTTTTTTTAATCTAACTTTTGCTTCTAATAGGTCTACTTTTGTTGTTAGTCCTTCTTTTAAATATTCTTGGGCTTGTTTTAGGTGTAAATTTATAGCTTTTTTTTGATGCTCAAAAATTTCTAAAATTTCCTTTGCCTGAAGTATATCTATATAAGTAAGTTTTACTTTATGGATAATATCTTTAATTTTTTCTTTTTGGTTTAGGTTTTGGTTTTGTATATCAAGTTTTGAAATTTTTATTTTATAAACTCTTTGAAAACCTGTGAAAATAGGGTAGTTTAAGCCTATATCAAACTGGTAATAATCTTTGTTAAATTGCTTAAATTCTAAAGCAGGAAGTGGTGGTATTGGTGGAATTCTTGTATATGGTGTATCTATTAAGGTAGTATAAGAGAAATTTGCAAAAAACTGTGGTAGCCATAAATTTTTGTCTTCTTTTAGCTGATAATTAGCAATTTTTATATCGTAAGTAGTTTGTTTTATTTCTAAATTATTCTTTATTGCTTCGTTAACCGCTTCATCTAAAGAAATTGCATATACAAAAATTGGAAAAGCTAAAACTGTTAGTAGTTTTTTCATTTTTCTTTCCTTAAAATTAGTTTTAAACCTTCTTCAAATTCTTTTATTATTTCTTCTATTGGTTTTTGGTCTCTTAAAAACTTTATTTCCAATAGTCTTTTTCCAAATCCAAGTAAAATATCTGTTAATAATGCTTTATCTTCATAGCTTTTTAAAACATCTAAATAAAAACTTTTAAGCATTTGTTCTGCTTCAAAATATATCTTTTGAAACTTTTCATCAGTGCAAAGTAAATGGAAAAAATAAATTTTTGCTACTTCTTTATATTCTGAAAGCAAATAAAAAACTGAACTTGCAAATTTTTTTAGCTTCTTATCTACAGGTAAATCTTCCTTTAAGGATTTTTCCGTTTGTTGCTTAATCTTTTCTATGATTTCTTCAACTATGTAAAGGAATATCTCTTCTTTACTTTTAAAGTATAAATAGAAAGTTCCTTGTGCTACACCTGCATCTTTTACAATATCTGAAACTTTAGTATTAAAGTATCCATTTTTAGAGAAAAGGTTTATTGCACTATTTATAAGCCGTTTCTTTGTATCTGACTGACTCATCAGTCATACATTATAAGAAAAAAAACAGAATTTGCAAGCAATACTTTTTTCTAAACTTTGTTAAACTTTAATAAATACTTTTTAGCTACATCTGAATCATCAAAATGATAAATTTTATCCCTGATTATTTGATAGGTTTCATGCCCTTTTCCTGCAATTAAAACAATATCATCAGGTTTAGCCATTCTTATAGCTTCTTTTATTGCTTCTTCTCTATCTATTATTTCAAGAATGGTTCCTTTCTTTTCCATTCCAGATTTTATATCTTCAATTATGTCTTTTGGGTCTTCAGAACGAGGATTATCGGAAGTTAAAATTATTATATCTGCATACTCTTCTGCTATTTTACCCATTTTTGGTCTTTTTGTTTTATCTCTGTCTCCTCCAGCTCCAAAAACAATGATTATTCTATTTCTTTTTATTTTCTTTAAGCTTTTTAAAATATTTTCCAATGCATCTGGCGTATGAGCATAATCGTTTATTACTAGGAAATCTTTTGCTGGAACAATTTCATATCTTCCTCTAATTGGTTCAAGCTTTGGTGTAGCTTCTAGTAGAAAGTTTAAATCTATTCCATAGGCAAGTAAAAACGAGAATGCCCCTGCTATGTTATAGACATTAAAGTCTCCCCTTAATTTTGAATATAAAGAAAAACTTTTTCCAAAAATCTCAAATTCAAAGAAACTACCTTCCATAGAAGTCTCAAAGTTTTTTATCTTAAATTCTTTGCTAAACTTCCCATAAGATATTGTTTTTATTTTGTCCTTAAATTCTTTATATAACCTTAGTCCATAAAAATCATCGATATTAAAAGAAAAAACAGCATTTTTATTGGTTTGATATGTATATGTAAATAATTTTCTCTTTGCTTGAAAGTAATTTTCCATATTTATGTGATAATCTAAATGGTCTTGTGTCAAATTTGTAAAAATACAACCATCAAAAATTGTCCCATAAACCCTATATTGCTCTATTGCATGGGAAGAAACTTCTGAAACTACATATTTAGCTCCTTTTTGCTTCATTAAATATAAAAGCTTTTGCCATTCTATTGCATCTGGAGTAGTTCTTCCTGCATCAAAAATCGTATCTTTAAATTTATACCATATAGTTCCTATCAATCCTGTAGGTTCCCCAAGTATAGATAGATATTGAAGAATTAAATTAGAAGTTGTTGTTTTTCCGTTTGTTCCAGTTATTCCAAAGATTTTTAATGTTTTTGAAGGTTCATTAAAAAATTTACTTGCTATTATAGCTTGTGCTTTTCTTGTATTTTTTGAATATAAAACAAAAATATCTAAGTTTTTTAACTTTTTTAAATAATCTTTGTCTTGAATTAATACTGCCTTTGCTCCTTTTTTGATAGCATATAGAGAAAATTTATGTCCGTCTAGTTTTGTTCCTTTTATAGCAATAAATAATGAAGACTTTCTAAGTTTTTTTGTATTGTTTGTAATGGTGCTAATATAAGGATTTTTTTGTTTAGGTATTTTAAGAAGTTTTAAGTTTTTATTTAGAATTTTATAAATACTCTTCATATTTCTTCATTATATATAAGTTACACACTGACTAAAGTCGATAGCTTTGCAGGGAAGATAGCATTATCCCTGCCAGAAGTTACCACACCTTGCCACCTCTATGATATAGTAAAGATACGAAAAAAGCAAGTTTTTTTAGTTAAAACTGTAAAAAAAACGTTAAAAAGAATTTACGGCTTAGTCATTTTTATCAAATCACAGTTCTATGGTAGAATTGCCTCTAAGTTTTATATTCACTTCTATGAAATTTTATTTAATAAGGTGCTGTTATGGGTAAAGTTATAGTAGAAACAAAAGAT
>DTZN01000302.1 GCA_012961365.1 Hydrogenothermaceae bacterium | reverse complement strand
TCCTCATCTTCTTCAGATACCACTCCATCCTTAAATGCTGGGAAGCAGGCTGCCAATCTTATATAACTTCCTGCATCATCCCAGGGCACTGTGGATATAAGTTTCTCCCTTATAAGGTATTGAGAAAACTCCTCGGCACTTTTAAAGGTAGGTAGTTGATAAGGAGTAACAATGTATTACGGGATAGATGTTGGTATTAAAGATTTTTCTGTTTGTATAATGAACGAAGAAAAAGAAGTTGTTTATATTAGCAATTTTTGGAAAGAAGGATTATTCTGGTTTATAGACCATCATTGGCCTAAAATAATAACAATTAACCTTCCTGATGAGCAAGAAATGGATGCTCCTGCAAGGTTGAAAACTGCCCTTGAAATAATACATAAATTAAAGACTGTCTTTGATTATAAATCTCCTACTTTAGAAGAAATAAAAGAAAAAACTCCATACATCATTATAAAAACATCTGCAGATTTATTTTTTCAAAAATTTATTAGAAAGCAACTACTTCCATTTCATACTAGAGAAGGTTTAGAACAAAGAATTTATAACCTTAAGAAAACAGGTATTAAAGTAGATAAATCAATATTAGCTAAAGATAAAAATAAACTTAGAAGAGAACTTGGAGCAATTATTGCTTCTTTTACTTCTTTAAGTGTTGATAAGAATAGTTTTGAAAAGGTTGATATAGAAAAAGGATTTTTAATTGTTCCAAAGTATAGATTTGTTCCTTCTACAAATCGTATAATTACGAAGAAAAATTAAAACTTTGGAGCAATAGTGGAAAAAGATTTTGGTGGTTTTAAAGGCATTTTAGTTTATGGTCTTGGTTTAATTGGAGGTTCTTTTGCAAAATCTTTAAAATCTGAAGGATTTAAAGGAAAAATTTATGGATTTGACTTAAGTAAAAATAGAGTTAAGACTGCTGAAAGTATGAAAATTATTGATAGGGGGGTTACAAATCCTGAAGAATTACCATGGAATGATATAGACCTTGTTGTTATTGCTACTCCTGTTAAGACCTTTGAAACAGTTGCTAAAACAATAAAACCTTTTTTAAAGGAAAATACTATTATTACTGATGTTGGAAGTGTAAAGGGGGATTTAGTTTATAAATTACAAAAGATTTTATTTCCATATGAATTTATAGGAGCTCACCCAATTGCAGGAACAGAAAAAGAAGGAGTGGAAAACTCTGTAGATGGTTTATTTAAAGGAAAAAAACTTATTCTTACAATAAATGATGAGACAGAAAATACAAAAAAGGTAGAAAAACTTTGGGCAGATTTAGGTGCTAAAGTTGAAGTTATGGACCCATATATGCATGATTTTGTTTTTGCTAGTGTTTCCCATCTCCCGCATGCAGTAGCTTTTGCTTTAGTTGATGCATTAATTTCCCTTTCAAAAGAAACAGGAATTGATTTATTTTTATACCCTGGGGCAGGTTTTAAAGACTTTACAAGAATTGCTGCATCTTCTCCAACTATATGGAAAGATATTTTTATCCAAAATAAACAAGACATTTTAAAAACAATAGATGAATTTACAAACTCTTTGCAAAAACTAAAAAATCTCATAGAAAAGGAAGATGAAAATGGTTTAATAAAACTACTAGAAGAAAGTAGAGATAAGAGACTTTCATTGGAGAAGGAAAATGCAAACTGTAGATAAAATAACTTCCTTTTGCACAGATAAAAATTTATTTCCTATTATAGACAAAGTCATAAATGGTAAAAGGCTTACCTTTAAAGATGGAGTTACCTTATTTAAAACAAAAGACATTTTAACCCTTGGAGCTTTAGCAAACCTAAAGAAAGAAGAAAAAAGTGGAAAATATGTTTACTTTGTGATAAACCGTCAGATAAACCCTACTAATATATGCGTTTTAGACTGCAAATTTTGTGCTTTTGCAACTATTGATAAGAATGATCCTAAAGCTTATGAAATGTCTTTAAATCAGATTATAGAAAAGGCTAGATATGCCATTTCAGAAGGGGCTTCAGAAGTTCATATAGTTGGAGGTCTTCATCCAGATTGGAAATTTGAAGATTATCTAAACATAATAAAAATATTGAAGGAAACTTTTCCTAAACTTCACATAAAAGCTTTTACGGCAGTAGAAATAGATTATCTATCAAAACTTGCAAAATTATCTTATGAAGAAACATTAATTGCACTAAAAGAAGTAGGACTTGGAAGTCTTCCTGGTGGGGGAGCAGAAATATTTTCCCCAAGAGTTAGAAGATTAATAGCCCCTGAAAAAATAGGATGGAAAAAATACCTAGAAATACATAAAACAGCTCATAGATTAGGATTAAAATCTACAACTACAATGCTTTATGGGCATGTGGAAACAATAGAAGAAAGGGTAGACCATATTTTAAAAATAAGAGAAACTCAGGATGAAACAGGAAGTTTTACTTGTTTTATACCTCTTGCATTTCAGCCAGAAAATAATGATTTAGGAAAAACAGAGCACACATCAGGCATAGATGATTTAAAGACAATAGCAGTTTCTAGGTTGCTTTTAGATAACTTTGACCATATTAAATCCTATTGGGTAATGCTTGGAGAAAAAATAGCCCAAATAGCTTTAAATTTTGGTGCTGATGATATGGATGGAACTGTAATGGAAGAAAAAATAGCACACTTTGCAGGAGCAAAATCTCCAACAGCCCAGCAAAAAGATAAGCTAATAAGACTAATAAAAGAAGCAGATAAAATTCCAGTAGAAAGAGATACACTTTATAATTCTATAAATATATATGCATAAAAGATACTTAATAGCTCTATTTATTTTATTTTTAACCTTTATTTCGTTTCTAGCTTTTTTAATAGCGGTCCCATATGGAGTTTTTCTTATTTCTAAAATTTTTTTCCCTGAAAATGAGTTAACTTTTTGGTATTTTCTTATTTTTTGGATTTTGTTTTCCATAAGTGTTTTTATTATATATATTATCAAGAATCAATTTAAAAACCCTTTACAAAAATAATTAATATGCATATAATATTAATTCCTATTTGGAGCGGGTGCTAAGCGAGTGTAGCTCAGTTGGTAGAGCACTTCCTTGCCAAGGAAGGGGTCGCGGGTTCGAGTCCCGTCACTCGCTCCATTAAATCTTTATTCTAGGAAAATCATTTGATACAACTTTTCTCGTTTATATCAGTATTTCTAGGTTGGCTTATCCAAGGATTTATTGGATTTGGTTCAGGTATAGTTTCAACTTCTCTTTTAGTTTTAATTTTTGATGTTAAAGAAGTTATTGTAAGTCTTTCTATAACTGCTTTAGTAGGAACTATCCTTTTAGCTATTTCTACATATAAAGGTAAATGGTATTTAAAAGAAAGTATTGCAATTTTGACTTTGTCTTTTATCGGGGCTTTTATTGGTAGCGTTTTACTTGAATATTTAAATATTATTTTTGTAGAGCTTATTTTTGGAATAGTTGTTTTATTTACTGGAATTTATGATTTTTTATTTCAAAAAGGAGTTATTAAACAAATCCTAATAAAAAATAAAACGTTATTTCTAATTTTTACAGGAGTATTTGGTGGAATAATGTCTGGATTAATTGGGGCATCAGGTCCTATTCATGTTTTATATTTTAATCAGGTTTTAAAAGATAAAGAGCATTTTAAGTTTGTTGTTTCATTTATCTTTTCTGTTTTGAACATAGAAAGAATTATCTTTTATCTACATTTAGAAAATTTAAGAGGGCTTTTTAACTTGGATATTATTTTGTGGGGAATTCCTGCAACAGTTTTGGGAATGTACATAGGACATAAATTAAGTTTAAAGCTTCCTGTGAAAGTATTTAAAGAAGTTGTTTCTGTTGCGATAATATTAACTGGAATAGTTTTTATACTAAAAAGCTTAGGGGAAATCTTATGAAAAAAAGAATTTTACTTGTTAATGATGATGGATATTTATCTGCTGGATTAAACGCTATAAGGAATTTTTTGATAGAAAAAGGTTTTGAAGTTATTACTGTAGCTCCTGATAGAAATATGTCAGGAACAAGCCATTCCTTAACATTTACGAAACCTTTGAAAATAGAAAAATATAAAGAGAATTTTTATTATGTTGTAGATGGAACACCTGCTGATTGTGTGCATCTAGGTTATTACATAATCCTAAATGAAGAAAAACCGGATTTATTAATATCAGGAATAAATACAGGGCCAAATTTAGGAAGAGATGTATTTTATTCTGGGACTGTTGGAGCAGCAAGAGAAGGTTCATTTTTTAAAATTCCTTCCATAGCTTTATCTCCTTCATCTTCAAAGAATGTAAATTTTTATCAAATAGCAAAAATATCTTCTAAAATTATTGAAAAAGTATTAAAAGAAGGATTACCAGATGGAGTATTTTTAAATGTAAGCTTTCCAAATATCCCAGAAGAAAAAATAAAAGGATACAAACTCACCAGAATAGGTAGAGGTGCATATAAGGAAGAAATAAAAAAATATATTGCCCCTTCAGGAGAAGTTTATTACTGGATTGGAGGTAAAGAAGACTTAAACTCCCAATGTGAAAAAGATACAGACTATACAGCTGTAAAAGAAGGTTATGTATCTATTACTCCTATAGGTATAGATTTAACAGATTATAAAGCGCTGCAAACTCTCAAAAGTAATAACTTCCTTGATTTTTAAATTAAAAAGATTTAATTTGTAAAAAAACAAATGGAGGGTTTTTCATGAAGAAAGAAAAATTAGAGTATTTTAAAAATCTACTTTTAAAGAAAAAGGGAGAAATTTTAAAAAGAGTTTTTGAGCAAGAAGAGATTATTAAACAACTCAAAGAAGAGGGATATGAAATTCCAGAAGAATTAGATGATTATGCAAGAATAGACTACAATGAGCTTATACTAAGTGAACTTGAAGATGTTGAAGTAAAAATTTTAAGAGAAATAGATAAAGCTTTAGAAAAAATTTCAAAAGGAACTTATGGATACTGTGAAATTTGTGGAAATCCTATTGAAGAAAAAAGATTAGAAGCTATTCCTTGGACTACTTTATGTATTAAACATGCAAAAGAGGCAGAAAAATATCAATTAACTCCTGATACTTACTACAAAGACTATTTAGAAAAAAGTCTAATTCCTGAATATGAACCATTAGAAGAAGAAGTAAAAGAAGAAGGGCTTGATAAATAATGATACAAAAGGTTTATTTTAAAGCTGAGCACTTAAAAAGAAAATTAGATAAAATTATTCCTTCTATTCAAGATAATATTTCTAAAGAAGATGTCGAAAAATATTGGATTAACTATGAGCCAGTCCCAAAACCAATATTTGCAATTAGTGAAGATGGGTCAATAAACAAAAAATTTTATCTTGGATTTTATCTTTTCTCTGTTGCCGGATATGCATATGGGCAGGATTTAGACAAAAACGAGTATGAATCACAGATTGCAGAGGTTAATATTTCTGTAATCAAAGCATCGGAAAGGATAGACAGTTATTTTAGATTACTTATGTTTTTGTGTGAACTAAAATCTCTTTTAACCCTTGCAAAAAAAGTAAAACCTAAGCTATTAATTTTAGATGGAACTTTATCTTCTAAATTTATTATTTCTGCTCCTAAAACAAACTGGTTTACAAAAAAAGAATTTTCAGGAAAATTAGCTGAGTTATCAGGGCAGTTAATTAAAGATATAAAACCTATTTTGTATGATTATGATATTGCATCTTTTTCTGATGAAATTATAGAAAAGGCAATTAAATTAATTCCTGAGAGGTTAGATACAAAACCACAAAGGGATATTTTAGAAGCTATTTTATCTAAACTTGCTTATTTTGAATATTTTTTATTAGTTTATGAATTATTTTATGGATTGGATTGGAAACCTTATATTGTTGGGATAGGAAAAACTTCAACAGATACGCAAATTTTTAATGCTTCTGTTCCTGACATGAGAATTTTTTACAAATATACAGATAAAAATGGATATAGTATTCCCAAATATGTTTCTATGGAAAATAAAGCAAAAACACAAGAATGGGAATTTTCAGAAATTTTTGAAAAAGTAGAAAAAGAAAAAGCAGGTGCATTAAAGGAAGTTTCTATCCAATATTTTTACACTAGATACAAAGACGCAAGAAATATATTTTTAATAGAAGTTTATGAAAATCCAGAAGGGGAAACAATAAAACCTGAAACAATAATGGATTATCTAGCTTACCTCTCTCCGTCAGGTTATCCTTTTTATCTAATAAAGGCAGATAAAGATGTTAGAATTACAAAGGATGATATGGAGCTTATAGAGAATATTATCGGTTTAAAATATGAAATAACAGGTAGAGAAGAACTTATATGATTAATGATAATTTACTGTTTTTTCAAAAACTTGGATTTTTATTAATTTGCTTTGCAATTTTAAGTTTTACTAATTTTTTATTTAAACCTTCAAGTTTATACTTAAAAGAAGATTTAAAGTTAAATATAAACAAAGCAAATTTTTGCCAACTTGTTGCTGTGCCATATGTAGGTAAAAAAACTGCTTTAAAAATTATTAATTTAAGAAAAAAATTAGGCTATATAAAAGATATATCACAGCTAAAAAATATTGGAAATTTTAACAAGTTTAAATATTACTTAAAGGTGGAAAAAGATGCTTCTTGAGAATTTGTCTTATGTTGAAGTAAAAAGTTATTTGGCAGAAAAAGATACAATACTTATTCCTATAGGTTCTGTAGAACAACACAGTCCTTATGGATTAATTGGAACAGATTTTATAACTGCAGAGGCAGTAGCTAAAGAATCTGGAAAAAGATTGGATTTACTTGTAGCACCCACTCTTCCTTATGGTATGTCTCAACATCATATGGGATTTAGTGGAACTATTACTTTATCATCTGAAACTTTTACTAAAGTAATAAAAGAGATAACGAATTCTTTACTGGAACATGGATTTAAAAGAATTATTTATATAAATGGACACGGTGGAAATATTAATCCTACTAAAGTTGCTTTTGACCAGCTAAAATATGAAGGAAAAAAAGGAATATTTACTATAATTTCTTGGTTTTTACTTAAAGATGTATTAAATCTTGCAAAAGAAATATTCGAAGATAAAGAAGGATACCATGCTACACCTTCGGAAGTTTCAATAACTAAATATCTTAGACAAGAAGTTTTTAAAAATAAGCCAACAGCAAAAAAATCCGTTGAAAATAAGGAATTTTACTGGCCAGTATCTAAAGAAGAATTTAAAGAACTTTTTCCAGATGGAAGAATAGCTTCTGCCCCCTGGCTTGCAACAGAAAAATATGGGAAATTAATATTAGAAGAAGCCACAAGGGCTACAATTACAGAAATTAGAAAAATTCTAAAAATGTCATTAGTTTGAAATAATACCACTTAATCTAAGGAGAGCATCTATATTTGGCTTTCTACCTGCAAAGTTTTCAAAAAGCTCCGACGCAGGTCTACTTCCGCCTTTTGTTAAAATCTGCTCGTAAAAACTTTCCGCAACGTCATCGTTGTATATCCCATTATCAACAAACATAAAATATGCATCTGCAGATAAAACTTCTGCCCATTTATAACTATAATACCCTGCTGCGTATCCACCTGCAAAAATATGTCCAAACGACCACTGGAATTTATTATATTTAGGTGGTTTTATAACTGCTATTTCTTCTCTAACCTGGTCTAATATTTCTTGAACTTGTTGAGCGTTATATTTGTCCATATGTATTAATATATCAAATAGAGCAAATTCTAATTGTCTAACCATTGCAAGAGCAGACTGGAAATTTTTAGCATTATTTAAGTTTCGTATCATTTCATCTGGTATTGGCTCCCCTGTTTGATAATGTTTTGCAAAAGTTTTTAAAACAGAAGGTTCATATGCAAATTTTTCTAAAAATTGAGATGGAAACTCTACAGCATCCCATTCTACACCTGAAATTCCACTAACAAACGGTTCTTTAACTTCACTAACTAAGTGATGTAAAGCATGCCCCATTTCGTGAAAGAGCGTTTCTACATCGTAAGGTCTAAGTAAAGAAGGTGTATTTTCTGTTGCTGGTGCAAAATTTGCAACAATAAAAGCAACTGCCGGATATATTTCTCCTTTTGAAGTTTCATGATGAACTACCCATTCATCCATCCAAGCACCGTCTCTTTTACCTTTCCTAGCTTCCAAATCCATATATAGTCTGCCTATTAGTTTTCCTTTTCTGTATATGTGATATACATTTACAGATGAATGCCACACAGGGACATTTACTTTTTCAAATTCTAGTTTGAACAGTTTATTTAAGAAATTAAATAGTCCTTCAATGGTTGCTTCTTTTTCAAAGTATGGTTTATATAACTCATCACTTACATTGAATTTTTCTTTTTTTAATTTTTCTGAATAATACGCAAAATCATACGCTCTAACATCATCGTTTAATCCTAGTTTTTTTGCAAATTGGTTTAATTCTTCATACTCTTTTTCTGCTTGAGACTTGCTTTTTCTTGCTAGTTCCTTTAAAAATGAAATAACTTCTTCTGGAGATTGAGCCATTTTTTTCTTTAGAGATAATTCTGCATAGTTTTTAAATCCAAGCATTTTAGCTTTTTCATATCTTAAAGCTAAGATTTTTTCTAAAACTTTATCATTTTCAGGAGCTCTAGTTGTGTATGCTTTGTAAAGTTCTTCCCTTTTTTGCCTGTTTGAGCCGTAAGTCATATAAGCTATGTATGATGGTTGTTGTAAGGTAAATCTATAAACTGTTTTTCCATCTTTTTCTATTTTTGCACTTTCTAAATCTAAGTGGGGAAGTTCTTTAACATCTTCAAAATCTTCAATAATCATTTCATATGCATTTGTAGCATTTAAAAGATTTTGCGCATATTCATTATTTAACTGTGATATGTCTATATTTATCTTTTTTAACTTTTCTCTTTTTTCTTTTTCAAGTCCAACTCCTGCAAGCTCAAAATCTATAATCATATCTTCTAAAACTTTCTTTTGTTCTTGGTTTAAGGTGCGTTTTTCTTTTTTGTAAATTTCTTTTATTGCTTTATAAAGCTCTTCATTTTGACCTAATTCTGTTTGATATTGGGTTAAAGCTGGAAGAAGCTCTGTATATGCTTTTTGTGTTTTTTCACTATTATTAACATAGTTTAGGTGTGATATTGGAGAAAATAAAATCCCAAGTTCTACTTGCATATCTTGGTATGGTTTTACGAAATTTTGATAAGTTTTGTTTTCTATTCTTAAAAGTTCTTCTAGAAGTTTTTTATTTTCTTCTATTTTCTTTAAAACTTTTTCTTTTTGATACTGGATATTTTCTTCTGTTATTGTAAACTCTGGAAAGTTTTCCATATTCTTACCTCTTATGTTAATTTTTTTAATTATACATTAGCTAAAGCTTTTTTTGTTAAAATGTATATACCTTTTGTAAAAGGAGGAAAACTTGGAAAATAAAGAATTATACGCAACATTAACATTATATGGAGATCCTAAGGAAAAACTTGTAGATGAAGTAAGGCTTGCAATACATGATAAAAATGGGAATCTTGTTTTTGCTACATACTGGGAAACTTATATTATGGATAAAGAAGAAATAACAAAAGCAATAAATGCTGTTTGTGTAAAATATCAAGTTTTAGACTTATTTTCTTCTGATGAAGTTTTTGAACCTGAGTTTGAAGAAATTGATGGTCAAAAGGTAAGGGTTTTTAGAGCTAAGAAGGTTAATTCTTAATTGCTTTTACAAATAGCATATTAAATTTTGTTTTTATTGGTTTGTCATAACTTATAAGCTTTCTGTAATTATTTATTTTTTCTTTTAAAGTTTTTGCATTTTTATTTATCGCTGTTCCTGTTTGCTTAAAAAACATCAGTGCTTCTTTTCCATTATCAAAATAAACTGGGAACTGTTTTTCGTAAATTTCTAAAATTTTAAAGTTGTTAAAATACAAGTCTTTTAAGACTTTTTGAACTATCGGAAAGCTAAAATTTTTTCCTATAAATAAAAAGAATTCTTCCAACGAGGGTTCAACAGGTATTGAAAAAATAAAATAACTGTCTTTTTTTAATATTCTATTAATTTCAAAAAAACTGTCATTTATATTAGTCCAATGAAGTGCAAAGCTAGAAACTGCGAAATTAAATGAGCTATTTTTTAATGGTAGCTTTTGAATATCTGCTACTATTGCTTTATTTCCTGTGTTTTCTATGTATTCTTTAGCCATCTTTTTTGATATGTCAATTCCAATTAGCTCCTTACCGTTTAAAACTTTAGATAAAAATCCTGTTCCACAACCTAAATCTATGCCATTACCAGAAAGTAAATTTCTATACTTTTCAAATTCTAAAGCTACCTGTTTTTGAACTATTGCCTTATATTCATAGCTTTTGCAATGTCTTGAAAAAGTTTGCTTTATTATAGTTTGCAATTGTTTCCTGTTAACCAAATTTTTATAAATGGTTAACAATTATATCAGGATTTTCTAAAAAAGGGCAGTGGTTTGAATTATTTAGTATAAGTTTTGAATTTTTTATTTTTTCATTAGTAAAAGTAGATGCTTGATAGTTTACAATTTTATCATTTTTACCATGTATTAAAACAACTTCCTGTCTAACTTCAGAAATTAAGTTTGTTAAATCTAGGTTTATAAATTCTTCTAAAATTTTTATTGCTCCATCTTTTTTAGGAAAAGTTATATTTTCAAACTCTTTGTCACAAGAAGTTTTTCTAAAGTTATAAAGAGTTTTTTCAAAGTCTTTTTTCAATGAAAACATAAAGGCTTTTACAAATTTAGGTGAGCTTCCTAATTTTTCATCTTTAAATTTTGGAGAAAAACCTATAAGAATTAACTTTTTTACTTTTTCGGGATATTTATTTGCAACTAAAACACTAACAGTGGCACCTAAAGACCAACCTATTAGTGTAGAGTTTCTATTAATGGTATTTCCTATGTAATTTACAAAATTTTCAATAATGTTTTTTTTAAAGCTTAAATTCGAATTCCCATGAAAAGGTAAATCTATAAAGTTTCCATTATATAGATTTTTCCATATATCACTACTAAAACTCCAACCGTGAATAAAAACGTTATTCATTTATATCCTCAATTAAAACGGGAATTTTCTCTAAATAATTATAAAGCTCATCTACATTTGTATTATTTTTTACAAAATAAATTCTACCACCTTTGTCTAATCCATAAGGCTTTAAAGGTTTCAATCTAATATATTTTCCATCAATTGCTAAGTATCCTGTTGTGTAATCATTATCGTCAGATATACAAAATTCTGCTATTAAGTTTTTATAATTTAAATTTTTGGTAGCAAGTGCTAGAGCATCTACTGTTCTTTCCGTGTATCCTTTTTCTAATAGTTTTTTTGTAATTATTTCTCTATTCTTAAAATCCACTAAAACAGTTCTAACACCTCTAAATTTATCTTTTTCTAATCTTTCACCTTTTTCATTAACAATCATTGCTCCTCTCATATTATTTTTATCTGGAGAAGCTCCTATATATAAAAGATTTATAAACTTTTTTGCTGTTTCTAAAGGAAGGTTTGTTTTTGCAGATATTATATTTAAAGCAAAACCTAAAGCTTCTTTGTAATTTTCAAATTTATAGGTTTTTATTTTTAAAGATTTTCCTAAAATTATAGGTTTTTGAGAAATTTTTTCTATTTTTACATTTGAAAAATCAAAATCTTTGTGTTCCTGTCTTTTTAAAAGGGCTTTTACAACATTTGGAATTTTTTCTTTTGATACAATCCTTTCTGCACCAGAGATATGTTTTTCTTTTAAGGAAGTTCTAATTTTTATGCTGTATAACATTATTTAATTATTTAATTATATAAACTTTTTTGAAATTCTTTGAATTTTTTTACACTTCTTTTATCTTTGGTTTTTCTAAATATAGAGTGAAAATCAAGGGTAGAATAATAACTTTTTATTAACATTTTTATAAGGTCGCAAACAGTTTCATCTCCTTCTATACATTGTTTCATCATATCAATAAGTAAATCTTCTAAAGATATTACATTTATTAATTCTCCATCTGCTTCAATCTGGTTAAATATTCCTTCTGGTATAAGCTCAAAGTTTTTGCTTATCTCAACTACTATATCTCCTTTTACAAAAAAATCTCCCATTTTCTCAAAGCCAAGATTTTTTAATATCTTTTCAAATAAAGGGATATCAGGAAACAAAAGCTGTATCATATTTGAAGGATACATTCCTTGAGTATAAACAGTTAAAGCAAATTTTCCTATTATTATAGGTGTTATTCTATAACCTGCCTTTTTTATTTCACTGTTTATTTGTTTTAAAGTTTTTATTTGTTTTTCAAGAAGTAGGTTCATTTTTAATACTTTCCTCTTGATGTCTTCTTCTTATATTTTCAATCCATTCTAGGAAGAATGCTAAAAATATGCCTAAAATTAGTGAAGATACTCCAGCTACAGCAACCATTAGTTTTTTCTTAGGTTTTACAGGTTTATCAGGTAAGGAAGGAGGGTCTATTATTTCTACATATATATTTTCTTTTGCTTCTTGGAATTTTGCTTGTTCATACATCTTAACTAAATTTTTATACACAGCTTCAGATATTTTTAATTTTTGTATTATGTTTGTATATTCTACTAGTTTTTCAGGAACTTTGGCTAAAGAAGGTAAAGCTCCTATATTTGTTTTTTCTTCTATATTTTTTATCTGGTTGTCT
>DTZN01000301.1 GCA_012961365.1 Hydrogenothermaceae bacterium | reverse complement strand
TCTCCCTGATAACAAAGACTCCTTTATCACTAGGAGAAAAAGTTTATAAATCTCTTTTATTATTAAATGAGGCTCTAGAAGAAATAAAAAATTTAAACTTCTACGATACATACTCTTTAAGCTACTGGTGGTATAGATACAAGACAGTTGCTGTAAATGTATTTTTAATACATTTATCATTAGGAAATAAGGAGGAAACACTAAAAAAACTCCAAAATTTTTATACTGCAATTTACTTAAAAAATATTGTAGAAGAACCAATATTATCAGGAAAAGAAATTATGGAGATTTTAAATATTCCTCCTTCAAAGAAAATAGGCATTCTAAAAGATAAATTACTAAAAAAGCAATTAACTGGACAAATTAAAACTAAGAAGCAAGCTATTAAATTTATAAAAAATTTATATAATAATTCCTCCGCCAAGTAAAACATTTTCTTTATAAACAGCTAAAATTTGACCAGAGGCAAACTTTGGAGCTTTTTCTTCAAATTTTACAGTTAGTATATTATTTTCAAAACTAAAATCTTTTACCTTTATAGGTTTTTGCTTGTATCTACCCTGAACGAATAAATTTCCTTCCCAAAACTTAATTGGCAAATGAAAATTAAAGTTTTTTGCCTTAACCGTATCTACTAGCAAGTCTTCTTTTTCTCCAACAATTAAAATATTTTTTTCAAAATCCTTGTCTATAACATATAAAGGTTTCCCATAGGAAACACCTATTCCTCTTCTTTGCCCAATTGTATAGTGGATTAGTCCTTTATGTTTTCCTAATTTTTTTCCTGATAGATGAATAATATCTCCCTCTTCTATATTAAAAAATCTATTTTCTTCTATATACTCTGCAGGAGATTTTCCTAGTGTAAAACATATTTCAAAACTATCTTTCTTTTCAAAAACAGGTAAATTATATTTCTTTGCAATTTTTCTAACTTCTTCTTTTTTAAGATTTCCCAGTGGAAACTCTAAATACGGTATAATCTCAGCATTTATTAATGCTAAAAAGTAAGACTGGTCTTTTTTTAAGTCTACTCCTCTAGATAATAATTTATAATCTTTGATTTTTTCTTTTCTTATGTAATGTCCAGTTGCAAGTTTATCTACTTCTAAAACCTCTCTTACATACCTTAATAATCTTTCTGTTTTTACTTCCTTATTACAGATACTACAAGGATTTGGTGTCAAAGCAATTTTATAAGCATCAATAAATGGTTTTATAACTTTTTGTTTAAATAATATCTCCCAATCTATTGTGTAATGTTCTATTCCTAAAAATGTGGCAATTTTTTTTGCATCTTTTACATCTTGAGGAGAACAACAAACCTGTGTTTCCAGATTGCAATCTTCTACAGAAGAAAGCTTTAAAGTAACACCAATAACATCATATCCTTTTTCTTTTAAAAGTAGGGCCGATACACTACTATCAACCCCACCACTCATTCCTACTGCTATTTTCATTATCTATTAATTAAATCTCCCATTTTAAACATTGGTAAGTATAATGCAACAATTATAAATCCTACAATGCCACCAATAAATACCATTAAAAACGGTTCTATAGTTGATATTAATCCATCCACTGCTTTACTAACCTCATCTTCAAAGAAATCAGAAATAGTATCAAGCATTTCATCTAATCTTCCTGTTTCTTCACCTACTTTTACCATTGAGATAAATATAGGAGTAAATACTTCCTCATCAAGAGAAATATATAAATTTTTACCTTGTTCAACTTGTTTTTTTGCGTTTTCTACTGCATTTTCAATTACAGCATTTCCTGAAACTGTCGCTGCTATTTCTAAAGACCTTAATATTGGAACCCCACTAGAAACAAGTATAGACAAAGTTCGTGCAAACTTTGCAATAGCACCTTTTCTGAAAATTTCCCCTAAAAAAGGTAATTTTAATATAAAGGAATGAATAAACTTTCTGCCTTTTTCTATTTTTTTTACATATGAAACCCCAGTAAAGAAAGCTATAATAAAAACTAGTATATATAGAAAATTACTTTTAAGAACATCACTTAAAGTTATTAAAAGTTGTGTAAATATTGGTAAACTTGCTCCCATTTCTAAATACATTTTTGCAAATATAGGAACTATAAATGCTAAAATTCCTAAAACAATTAATGTTGCTATAACTAAAACTGCAACAGGATACAAAGAAGCACTTATAATTTTTCTCTTTATAGCAGAAATTTTTTCATAGTAAACTGTAGCTCTTTGTAAAACAATATCTAAATTCCCAGACTCTTCAGCAGAAGCAACTAAATTTACTAAGAATTTTGGGAATACCTTTGGGTATCTTTCCATTGCTTTTGAAAGGGACATTCCTGTTTTTACATCTTCTTGAAGCAGTTTTAAGGTTTTTGCTAATATTGAATTAGGAATTTGTTTCGATATAACCTCTAAAGCATCTGCTATACCAATACCAGCAGAAATCATAGCTTTTAACTGTCTCGTAAATATGGCAAGGTCTTTTTCTTTGACTTTGTGGGTAAATAATTTTAATTCTGAATTTTTTTTCTTCTTTTCTCTTGATAGTTTTATTTTTATATCCTGAAATCCTCTATTTTTTAGTAATTCTTCTGCTTGTTCAGGAATTTCCGCAGCTATTATTCCTTTCTTTTTAATTCCATATCTATCCCTAGCTTCATATTTAAATTTTGGCATTTTTTCTAGTTATTTTATTCTAATTTATTACATTCTAATATTTAGTAATCTTTGCAATTCATGCACTTCTGGAGATGCTTTTAGCCCATCTTCAACTGTAATTAGTCCTTCTCTAATAGCCTTTAAAATTGCTTGATTCATAGTTTGCATTCCTGTTGCTGCTTGTCCTGACTGCATTAATCCGTAAATTTGATGTATTTTGTTTTCTCTGATTAGGTTTCTAATAGCAGCGTTTGGAATTAAAACTTCGTGGATTAAAACCCTTCCTCCTCCAATTTTTGGTAGTAATCTCTGGGATATTACTCCTTGTAAAACAAAACTTAATTCTGTTCTTATTTGGTCTTGTTCGTTTTCTGGGAAAATATTTATTATACGGTTTATTGTTTGAATAGCAGTATTTGTATGCAATGTTCCAAATACCAAGTGTCCTGTTTCTGCTGCTGTCAAAGCTGCCTTTATTGTCTCTAAATCTCTCATTTCTCCAACTAGAATTACATCTGGGTCTTCACGGAGGGCATATTTCAATGCTATATTAAAACTGTTTGTATCATTTCCAACTTCTCTTTGGGAAACAATAGATTTTTTATGTGGGAATATGTATTCTATAGGGTCTTCTATAGTAATTATGTGATATTGGAAATTACTGTTAATATAATCAATCATAGAAGCTAAAGTAGTAGTTTTCCCTGAACCTGTTGGACCTGTTACTAAAATCAATCCCATAGATTTATGACAAAGCTCCTTAACTGCAGGTATTAAACCTAATTCTTCCATAGGTTTTATTTGGTATGGAAGTTTTCTTAATGCAGCTGCTACTGTTCCTCTTTGGGAATAAACATTTACCCTGAACCTACCAATACCTTTCATTCCTATAGAAAAGTCTACTTCATGTTTCTCTTCATAAATCCTTTTTTGTTTTTCACTCATTATTGAATATATAAGTTGCTGTGTATCTTTTGGCATTAAGACAGGATAATGAGTAAGGTAAATAACTTTTCCATCTACCCTTAATGAAGGTGGAGCTCCAGCAATTATATGTATATCTGAAGCATCCTTTTTTACTGCTTCTTTTGCTAAAACATCTAAAGAAAGATTTACTTCCTCTGCCATGTGAACCTCCTTTTTATGTTTTCATTAATACTCTTTCTACTTCTGCTAAATCTGTAATACCTTTTTTAACTTTTAAAAGACCACTTACATAAAGAGTTTTCATACCTTTTTTTATAGCTATTTCTTTTATATCTGCTGCAGTTTTTCCTTGTAAAACAGCTTTTCTTATATTATCGTCTATTTCTAATATTTCGTGAACAGCAATTCTTCCTTTATACCCTGTAAAGTTGCAATACTCACAGCCTTCTTTACTGTGTATATAAAACTGATTACCTGTTATATCTTCGTCTGAAAAACCAAGTCCCTTCCAAAACTCTATAGGATAAGGAGCAGATTGCTTACATTTTGGACACAGTTTTCTTATAAGTCTTTGAGCAATAATTAAATTAACAGCTATGCCCACTAAAAAATTTTCTACTCCAATATCTATAAGTCTAGTTATAGAAGAAGGAGCATCATTTGTATGTAATGTAGATAAAACAAGGTGCCCTGTTAAAGCTGCTTTAATGGCTATTTCAGCAGTTTCCCTATCTCTAATTTCGCCAACCAAAATTATATCTGGGTCTTGTCTTAAAAATGCCCTTAAAGCTTCTGCAAAAGTAAGTCCAATTTGTTCTTTTACATGAACTTGATTTATTCCCGGTATAGATACCTCAACAGGGTCTTCTACAGTTAATATGTTTACATCGTCTGTGTTTCTTTCCATTAAAACTGTATATAAAGTAGTAGTTTTTCCAGAACCTGTTGGTCCAGTAACTAAAACCATTCCCCATGGGCTATATATAGCTTTTCTTATTTTTTGTAAGTCATCTTCTTCAAATCCTAAATCTTCTAATTTTAGATTTAAATAACTTTTTGCATCTTGAATACGCATTACAACTTTTTCACCATGAATAGTTGGAATAATAGAAACCCTTAAATCTATAGGTTTACCGTCTATTCTTACTCTAATTCTTCCATCTTGCGGAAGTCTTTTTTCTGTAATATCGAGATTTGCCATAATTTTGTATCTTGTTACTATTGCATCTTTTATGTTTATAGGAAGCTTTTGAACTGTTTTCAAAATACCATCAATTCTGTATCTAACTCTAACTTCTTTTTCAAATGGTTCAATATGTATATCAGAGGCACCTTGTCTAACTGCATTTACTATAAATAGTTTTGAAACTTTTACTATAGGAGCTTCTTCTGCTTCCTGTAAAATTTCAAAGTCTGTAAAATTATCATTTTCTATTTTTGTTTTTAAATTTATTCCTTCTAAAAGCTCCTTTGTAGAAACTTCAGGTGCTAATGTATTTAAAAGTTCTTCTATCTCAGATAAAGTTCCTACTATCATTTCAATTTTTTTTGCTCCTGTAAATTTTAAATACTGTATTATTTCTTTATCTGTTGGATTTAAAACAACTACACGAATATTTTCTATATCTGTAGATAAAGGCACAAATTTTTTCTTTTGCATGTAATTAAATGAAAACTTTTGTGCTACCTCTTTTGAAGGATTAGGAAATTCTTTTTTTGAAAATTTTTTTAAATTAAATGTGTTAGAAAAAAATTCTTTTATTGATTTTTCATCTGCTATTGTGTTTTCTATCAGATATATTAATGTTTTTGTAAAATCTATATTTATTACTTTTTCGTTGTTTCTAACTTGTGAAGCAGGAACTATTCCTTTATCTACTAATAATCTAAGAAGATTAAACTGTCTTTTTTCTTTCATGAGTGAAGTTTATATTTTTGCTTTATTAAGTTTAAAATAATAAAAACTTTCTATCAAATAACAAGTTAAAATATTACAAATAAAAAGAGGGGTAATTATATGCTAGAAAACATAAAGAGAATTTTAATTGCAAACAGAGGAGAAATAGCAGTAAGAGCTATAAGAAGTATAAGAGAGCTTATGGGAGAAAGTATAGCTATATACTCAAAAGCTGATGAAAACAGTATTCATAAAGATATAGCAGATATTTCAATTTGCATAGGAGAAGCCCCTGCAAGTAAAAGCTATTTAAATATACCTAATATACTATCTGCTATCGAAATAACAGGAGCTGATGCAGTTTATCCTGGATATGGTTTTTTAGCTGAAAATGCAAGTTTTGCGGAAATTTGTGAAAAAAGCAATATAACATTTATAGGTCCTTCTTCAAAAACTTTAAAACTTGTAGGAGATAAAGCTAAAGCTAGAGAAGCAGCTATAAAAGCTGGAGTTCCAGTTATTCCTGGTAGTCCTCCTGTTGATAATATAGAAGATGCTTTGAAAATTGCTGAGCAAATTGGATACCCAGTTTTGATAAAAGCTGCTGGTGGTGGCGGCGGAAGAGGCATGAGAATTGTAAAAAACAACAATGAAATGATAAGACTACTACCGGTAGCTCAAAGGGAGGCAGAAGCAAATTTTTCAGACCCAAGGGTTTATATAGAAAAATTTATAGAAGCTCCTAAACACATAGAAATCCAAATATTAGCAGACAGTTATGGAAATGTTATTTATCTTGGAGAAAGAGAATGTTCTATACAAAGAAGACATCAAAAATTAATAGAAGAAAGTCCATCTTTATTTATTACAGAAGAAGTTAGACAAAAAATGGGAGAGGCAGCGATAAAATTTGCAAAACAGGTTGGTTTTGTTGGAGCTGGAACTGTTGAGTTTTTAGTGGATAAAAATTTAAATTTTTACTTCATAGAAATGAATGGAAGAATACAGGTAGAACACCCTGTTTCAGAAATAGTTACAGGAATAGACATAGTAAAATGGCAATTTTTAATAGCAGATGGGAAAGAACTATCTATATCTCAAGAAAATATAACTCAAAAATTCCATGCCATTGAGTTTAGAATTAATGCAGAAGACCCAGATAATAATTTTCAGCCAAATGCAGGTAAAATAGAAAAGCTATATCTCCCAGGTGGATTTGGAGTAAGAGTTGATACACACATCTACGGTGGATATACTATTCCTCCTTACTATGACTCATTAATAGCAAAAATCATTGTTTTTGGAAACACAAGAGAAGAAGCTATAATCAGAGCCAAAAGAGCTTTAAAGGAACTTATTATAGAAGGTATAAAAACAACAAAGGACTTTCATTTGAAAATTTTAGAAGATGAAGAATTTTTAAAAGGAACTTACACAACAACTTTAGTTGATGAAAAATATTTAAAAGTAGGTGTTTAAAATGGCTATTGTGAAGGTTATACCTGTTGGAATGATAGACGAAAATACTGTTAT
>DTZN01000300.1 GCA_012961365.1 Hydrogenothermaceae bacterium | reverse complement strand
CACACCTCTATATTAATATTACGATTGCGTTATCATGATAACACTATGATATAATTAGAGAAAAATCTTCTTCTAAATTTTCTTTAAGCACTTGACTTTTATTGAGGTTTATAATTTAGTTTAAAAAATTTTTTTAGAGGTAAAAATTAATGATTAAATTAAATATAGAAGGCGTTGGAGAATTTGAATTTGAAGATGGAATTACATTAAAGGAAATAATAGAAGCTCTCAAAGAAGACTATAAAAAAGTAAAAAAACAAGAAAAAGATATTGTTGGTGCAAAATTAGGTAATGATATTATAGATGTCCATACACCTATAAGAAAATCAGGAAATTTGAAATTTTTAACAAAAAAAGACAAGGATAGCCTTGAAATACTAAGACACTCTTTAGCTCATATAATGGCACAGGCTCTAAAAGAGCTTTACGGAGATAAAAATGTTCATCTTGGGATAGGTCCAACAACAGAAGTAGGCTTTTTCTATGATGTGGAAGTTGAAGGAAAAAGATTAACAGAAGAAGATTTACCTATTATTGAAGAAAAAATGAAAGAGATTATAAGTAGAAATTACAATATTGTGAGAGAAGAACTACCTAGAAAAGAAGCAATAAAGTTTTTTGAAGATAAAAAAGAATTTTATAAAGTAGAACTTATAAAACATGATATCCCAGAAGGAGAACCTATATCTGTTTATAAGCAAGGAGAATTTGTTGACCTTTGCAGAGGACCTCACATTCCTACAACTGGATATGCTCCTTTTGCATTTAAGTTGTTTAACATAGCAGGAGCTTACTGGAAAGGTAAAGAAGGAAATCCAATGTTACAAAGGGTTTATGGAGTTGCATTTTGGTCTGAAAAAGAGCTAAAGAAGTATCTAAATATGCTTGAAGAAGCCAAAAAAAGAGACCATAGAAAAATAGGAAAAGAGCTTGAGCTATTTATTATTGATGAAGATGTTGGTGGCGGTCTTGCTTTATGGTTACCAAAAGGAGCAATTATAAGAAATGAAATAGAAACAGACTGGAAAAATGAACATATAAAAAGAGGTTATCAACTTGTTTATACTCCACATGTTGGAAAAGAGCAACTATGGCAAACATCTGGACATGTAAATTTTTACAGAGAAAATATGTTCCCTGAAATGCAAATAGAAGAAGAAGGATATTTCATAAAACCTATGAACTGTCCTTTTCATGTAGAAATATACAAAGCTAGACAAAGGTCTTATAAGGAACTTCCTATAAAACTTGCGGAACTTGGAACAGTTTATAGGTATGAAAGAAGTGGAGTATTACACGGACTTATGAGAGTTAGAGGATTTACTCAGGACGATGCACATATTATTTGTAGAGAAGACCAGGTAGATGAAGAAATCAGAAAAGTTTTAGAGTTTGCAATAGATACTCTTAAAAAGTATGGATTTGATGAATTTCAGGTATTTTTATCAACAAGACCTGAAAAATCTGTAGGCGATGATAGAATGTGGGAAGTTGCAACAAATGCATTAAGAAAGGCTATTGAATCAGTAGGGCTTGAGTATGATATAGACGAAGGTGGTGGAGCATTCTACGGTCCTAAAATTGATGTAAAAATAAAAGATGCTATTGGTAGAATGTGGCAATGTTCAACTATTCAGTTTGATTTTAATTTGCCAGAAAGATTTGATATGTATTATATAGGAGATGATAATACAAGACATAGACCTTATATGATACACAGGGCTATTTTTGGTTCAATAGAAAGATTTATCGGAGTTTTAATAGAACACTATGCAGGGCTTTTACCACTTTGGCTTGCTCCAGTCCAAGCTAGAATTATACCAATAGCAGATGCACATATACCTTATGCAAAGGAAGTAGAGCAAAAACTAAAAGAAGCAGGATTAAGAGTTGAAATTGATGAAAGAAATGAAAGAATGAATAAGAAAATTAGAGATGCAGAGGTTCAAAAAATACCTTATATGCTAGTTGTTGGTGATAAAGAATGGCAAACTGGAACTGTATCAGTTAGAACTAAGAAAAAAGGAAATATGGGTATATTAAAGGTAGATGAATTTAAAGAAAGGGCTAAAAAATTAATTAATGAGAAATCTTTAGAATTATAAAAACTTTTCAAGGTAGGAGCCATATCTAAATAGCTCCACTTTGCCTTTTTCCCTTTATTATGTAAACTGTAAACTAAAATCTATCCATCTACTTGAGTGTATTAATGCCCCAGAAGATACAAAGTCTATATCTAAATTTTTAATCTTTTCTAATTTTTCTTCTGTGATATTACCTGAAACTTCTATTTTTATATTTGTATTTTTAGATTTTACTATTTTAATTGCTTTTTTTATGTCTTCTAAACTCATATTATCCAACATAATAATATCAACATTTTCTTCTATTGCTTCTTTTAACTGATAAAAATTAGAAACCTCAACCTCTATTTTTATCATTGGAGAAACTTTTTTTCTTATCTGGCTAACTGCTTCTTTTATACTACCAGCAAGAACTATATGATTATCTTTTATCATCACCATATCATAAAGAGCAAACCTATGGTTATATCCTCCACCAACTTTAACTGCATATTTTTCAAATGCTCTAAATCCAGGAGTTGTTTTTCTAGTATCCAGTAGTTTTATGTTTGAACCTTCAAGAATTTTTACAAATTTTTTTGTTTTTGTTGCAATTCCTGAGAGCCTTTGGAGTATATTCAGTGCTAGTCTTTCCCCTTTTAGTATAGATTTTCCACTTCCTTCTATCTTAAATACTGTTTCTCCTTTTTTTACCTCTTCACCGTCTTTTTTCAAGTTTTCTATATTTAAAGAATCATCTACCAGAAAAAAAACTTCCTTTACAAAATCTAATCCAGCTAAAATAGCATTTTCTTTAGCAACTATAACTGCTAAAATTTTTTTATCTGTTTTTAGGTTATCTGTAGTTATATCACTATACCCTATATCTTCTAAATAAAATTCTTCAAGCTTTTTTCTTAAGAAAATCCTATCCATGTTTTCCATTCTAGTAGTAAAATTATATTTACACTATATTAACAGTTAGAGGTATATAATGCTAGATATAAAACTAATTAGAGAAAATCCAGATTTTGTAAAAGAAAGACTAAAAACTAGAGATGATGCTTATGCTTATTTAATAGATGAAGTTTTAGCAGTAGATAAAGAAAGAAGAAAAATTATTGCAGAAGTGGAAAAATTAAAAGCAGAAAAAAATAAACTTTCTAAAGAAATTGGAAAACTATTTAAAGAAGGTAAAAAAGAAGAAGCACAAAAAGCAAAAGAAGAAGTAATTGCTAAAAATGAAAAAATAGAGCAATTAGAAAAACAATTAAAAGAAGTAGAACAAAAATTCAATAAATTACTGCTTTCCATTCCAAATATACCTCACGAAAGTGTCCCTGTTGGAGAGGATGAAACACAAAATGTGGAAATAAGAAGATGGGGAGAGCCTAGAAAGTTTGACTTTGAACCATTGCCTCACTGGGAAATAGGAGAAAAACTTGGAGTTTTGGATTTTGAAAGGGGGGCAAAACTTGCAGGTTCAAGGTTTACAGTTATGTATCAAAAGGCCGCTAAATTAGAAAGAGCTTTAATAAACTTTATGCTTGATTTACATACAAAAGAGCACAGATATACAGAAGTTTGGACTCCAGTTTTAGTAAAACCAGAAATCTTAACAGGAACAGGACAACTTCCAAAATTTGAGGAAGACTTATATAAAGTTTGTGATGAAGAATTATATTTACTTCCAACAGCAGAAGTTTCTTTGACAAACTTACATGCAGGAGAAATTTTAAAAGAGGAAGAACTTCCTAAATACTATACAGCTTATACACCTTGCTTTAGAAGAGAAGCAGGTTCGCATGGTAGAGATGTTAGAGGAATATTAAGACAGCATCAATTTGATAAAGTTGAGCTTGTAAAAATTGTAAAACCTGAAAACTCTTATGAAGAATTAGAAAAGCTAGTTCAAGAAGCAGAAAAAGTTTTACAACTTTTAGAACTTCCTTACAGAATTGTTGAGCTTTGCACTGGAGATTTAGGATTTTCTGCCACTAAGACGTATGATATAGAAGTTTGGATACCATCTCAAAATACATACAGAGAGATTTCTTCTTGCTCAAATACAGAAGATTTTCAAGCTAGAAGGGCAAAAATTAGATACAAAAATAAAGATGGGAAAAATGTTTTTGTTCATACCCTTAACGGCTCAGGTCTTGCAGTTGGTAGAACTTTACTTGCAATAATGGAAAATTACCAAACAAAAGATGGAGATTTTGAAATACCAAAGGTTTTGGAAAAATATATATAAAGAGGATAGAAATGGAATGTAGAGAAGAAGGTAAAAATTTCCAAAGACTTATTGATATAGTTGCAAAACTTAGAAAAGAATGTCCATGGGATAGGGAGCAAACAAACCAGTCTATAAAGAAAAATCTAATAGAAGAAGCATATGAGTTACTTGAGGCTATTGAGGAAAACAACAATAAAGAAATGATAGAAGAACTTGGAGATGTTTTACTTCAGGTAGTTTTCCATAGCCAAATAAAAAAAGACGAAGGAAGTTTTGATATAAATGATGTAATTAAATATCTAATAGATAAACTAATATACAGACACCCTCATGTTTTTGGAGAAAAACAGATAAAAGATGTGGAGGAAGTTTTAAATCAATGGGATAAGTTAAAGCAAAAAGAAAAAAATAGAAAATCTATACTAGATGGAATACCAAAAAGAATGCCAGCTTTAATGAGAGCTACAAAAGTTCAAAAAAAGCTGCAAAAGTTGGTTTTGATTGGACAGATACAGATTTAATTCTTGATAAGGTAAAAGAAGAAATTCAGGAACTAAAAGAAGCAAAAACAAAACAGGAATTGAAACATGAATTTGGAGATATACTTATAGCCCTTGTAAATCTTGGTAGACATTTAGGGATAGACCCTGAAGAAGCTTTACATGAAGCAACAGATAGAATGGTTAGTAGATTTCAATATATTGAAAAAAAAGCAAAAAAACTTGGTAAATCATTAGAGGAAATGCATCTTGAAGAAATGGATAAATATTGGGAAGAAGCTAAACAGCTCGAAAAACAAAATAAATAGAGGATATGCTTTACATAGAAATTTTTATTTAGATGAAAATAGTGTTATATATAAGCAGATAAAGGAAAATCTCCAAAAAAAGAAAAATTTTATAGCTAATTTAGGGCATTCAACCTTCTTTATATATTATGAAGGGATAAAGATACTAACAGACCCATTTTTAAGTCCACATATTTTTGGTATAAAAAGACAAGAACCTGCTATATTACCCCAAATACTTCCACAAATGGATTATATTCTTATATCCCATGCCCATTATGACCATTTGGATTTAAGAACATTAAGAAGATTAAACAGAAACGCAAAAATACTTCTTCCAGAAAACACAAAAAGGGTTTTGGGAAATATGCAATTTTTAGAGAAAATAGAACTTTCCCATTGGAAAAGTTATGAGGATAAAAATTTTAATGTATTATCACTTCCAGTAAAGCACAACAAAGGAAGGTCTCTACTATTCCCAAATACAGAAGTTAGTAGTTATCTAATAGATATAAAAGGAACTACATTTTATTTTGGAGGAGATAGTGCATATTTTGAAGGATATAAAGAATATGGGGAAAAATTCAAAATAGATTTTGCATTTTTGCCTATTGGAGGATATGAGCCAAGACTTCTGCTAAAAAACGTTCATATGAACCCTCAAGAGACTGTAAAAGCTTTCATAGATTTAAATGCTAAATACATAATTCCTATACATTTTGGAACATATCATACATTTCCAAAATTTATTAAGGTGGAAGCTCCTTTAAACAAATTCTTAGAAGAAGCTAATAAGAAGGGTATAAAAAGCAAAGCAAAAGTTATAGTTCCTAATACATTAGTGAACTATCCTTGACTTTAGTCAAGAGCTTCATAGGAAATTAGCTGACTTAGTGTAAGCCTTATAACTGATAGGTAGTCCATTGCTACTTTTTAAATAGTTAAAAAGTCTTACCAACTTCTTGAATGCTCGTCTAGTATAATTTGTGTTGTTATATTGTTTAAATATATTTTTAAATTTCGTTTTTACTTTTCTTGACATTCTTATATATACCTTTTTATTATGGTGTGAAAAAAACAAGCATATTTAGGTGGAAAGAATTTTTAAATTAATATTACATTAGTAGGTAATAAATAGGAAAATATACAGATGGAATTTAAATTTATACTTTCATATGTGCTAATCCTTATTGCCCTTTATTATTCATTTAAAGAAAAACTTGGCGTTGAAAAAGAGTTATTATATTCTTCAATAAGAGCTTTTATTCAACTTTTAATTCTTGGTTATACACTTCATTATGTTTTCAAGATAGATAATCCAATTGGTTTAATTTTAATACTATGTCTTATGATAGTTTTTGCAAGTTGGACAGCTCAAAAAAGAGTAAATTTAGTAGAAAATGGTTATTTAAAAGCAGTAGTTTCCATTGGATTATCTTCATTTTTAGTGTTGTTTTCTCTCATAGCAATAAAAATCATTTCTTTTAAACCCAACGAAATAATTCCTGTTGGTGGAATGATTATTGGAAACTCTCTAAATGTTTACACTCTTACAGTAGATAGATTTAAAGGAGAAATTGGAAGTAAAATAGATGTTATTGAAAATATTATTGCCCTAGGAGCTACATTGAAACAAGCACTTTATATTATGAAAAAGCAAAGTATAAAATCTGCATTAATTCCAACAATAAATAATCTCCAGACTGTTGGAATAATACATATCCCTGGAATAACAACAGGTATGCTTTTGGCAGGAGCTAAGCCTTTAGAAGCTGTTTCTTACCAGCTTGCAATTATGTATATGATGGTTTCCGTTGCACTTTTTACTGCCATAATAACACTTAATTTTGTATATTACGAAATTTTTAAAACTGCAGTTTCACAGAAAGAGGAATAAATGTATCACATAATATATATATTTATTTTTCTAATATTATCACCAATTTTGAAAATTAAAGCTATAAGAAAAGGTTATGACTTTTCATTTAAAGAAAGATTTGTTTTATACAAAGATAGTCTAGAAAACTGTATATGGATACATTGTGCTAGCGTAGGAGAATTAAATACTGCAAAACCAATCTTTAAATTTTTAAAAGAAAAAGGTTTTAATGTAGTAATTACTGTTTCTTCACCAAGAGGAAAAAAATATGCACAAAAAACTTATCCAGATGCAGTTATTAGGGAACTTCCTTTTGATTTTGTTTTTTCTGTTAGAAGATTTTTAAGAGTTTACAAGCCAAAAGCTTTAATAATCTTAGAAGAAGAACTGTGGTATAATTTAGTAAGAATTACATCTTTAGAAATTCCAGTGTTTTTATTTAATGGTAGAATTTCTCAAAAATCTTTTGGATTTTACAAATTTTTTAAAAGATTTTACAAAAAAATCTTACAAAGCTTTAAATTAATAGCTTGCCGTTCAAAAGAAGATGAAGAAAGGTTTAAGTATATATGCTCTAAGTGTAATACTATTCTTTGTGGAGATTTAAAATATATATCTTCTTTAGATGAAAAGGATATTCAAATAAATTTTCCCAAAAAAAATTTAATTGTTGCAGGTAGTACTTACAAAAAAGAAGAAGAAATTTTATTAAAAGCTTTAAAAAATCTTCCTGATTATATATTAGTTTTAGCTCCAAGGCATATAGAAAGGATAAAAGAAACTAAAAAGTTAATAGAAAATTTTAAGCATAAATATGAACTATTTTCTGAAACTAAAAATGTAGATAAAAACACAAAAGTTTATTTAATAGACACTTTAGGAGTTTTATCTTCTACTTACAAATATGCGAATATCGCATTTATAGGAGGAACTATAGAAGATATAGGAGGACATAATCCCTTAGAAGCACTGTTAAAAGGAATTCCTATAATTGTAGGAAAAAATCACTATAAAATAAAATCAGTTTTAGAAGATTTTAAAGAGTTTGTTTATATCATTGAAGATGAAAATGATATTTTAAAGTCTATAAAAAAAATAGAAAAAAAAGAATTTTCATTTAATATAAAAGAAAAAGTAGAAAGAATAAAAAATTGCTATGAAAATATCTTGAAAAAATATCTACTTTAAACCAAAGCGTTATCCTTTAAACTTCCCAGTTTCCTCCTCTACAGATGCAAAACTATTCCTAGATAATTCAATAAGAATGTGATTAATTTACATTTATATTCTTAATTATTAAATTTAGTATAATTTTACGTTAAATATAGCTTCATCGGAGAGAACAATGCACAATGCTTATGAAAATCCTGTTTATAAAAATCAAAGGATTGCAGTTTTTTTAGATGTTCAGAATCTATACTATTCTGCAAGAGATGCTTTTAATAGAAAAGTAGATTTTGAAAAAGTTTTACACAAAATCTTAAACGATAGAATTTTAATTAGAGCAATTGCATATCTAATAAAACTTCAAGGAGTAGACCAAAAAGGGTTTATAAACACATTGAAGCACATTGGATATGAAGTAAAAGTTAAAGAACCAAAAATTTTTAAAAGACTAGATGAAGATGGAAACCTTTGGACGACAATAAAAGCAGACTGGGATATGGGAATTGCAATGGATGCCATAGCCTTGTCAGAAAAAGTTGATGTTGCCATATTAGCAACTGGTGATGGAGATTTTGCAGATTTAGTTAAGTATTTACATACAAAAGGGGTTAAAGTGGAAATTGCAGCATTTAAACAAACTGCAGCTAAAGAGCTTATAGAAAAAGCTGATGAATTTATTGATTTAACAACATTTGGTGAAGATATATTTTTATAATTTTATACTTGAAAAATAATAATTTTTGATACAGATTTTATAAAAATAATACACGATGGAGGATATGGTCTAAATGGAAGAACAAAATAAAAATGAAAAAACAAAAGCTAAAACAGAAGAAAAAAAAGATAAGCAAGAAATGACAGAATTTTCTCAAAATGAGGAAAAATCTCAGAAAAACCAAAATTTAGAACAAAAATTTAAAGAACTTGAAGAAAAACTAAAAAAAACAGAAGAACAAGCAAAAAAGATAAGTGCTTTGTACCAAACTCTCCAGCAAGATTTTGAAAAATTTAAAGTTAGAACAATTAAAGAAAAAGAAGAAGCAAAAGATGAAGGATTACTAAAAATAGTAAAGGGACTTTTAGATATTATTGATAACTTTGAAAAAGCAATAGAAAGTGCAAAAGTTTCAGATGATGTTTCTGCTCTTTCTAAAGGTATTCAGATGATACATTACCAACTTGTAAAGTTTCTACAAGATAATGGAATTCAAGAAATAATTGTGAACGGAGAATTTGACCCTAATTTACATGAAGTTTTAGATACATATAAAACAAATGAATATAAACCAAACCAAATAGTAAAAGTTTTACAAAAAGGATATATCTACAAAGGAAAGGTAATAAGACCTGCTAAGGTGGTTGTTGCAGTTCCAGTAGAAGAAGAAGAAACAGAAGACATAACATAAATGAATTTTTATAAACTTTT
>DTZN01000299.1 GCA_012961365.1 Hydrogenothermaceae bacterium | reverse complement strand
TTGCTAGTCTGTTTATTTGAGCTAAAGTTTCATCTATATTTCTTGTTTTTGTATCTGTCATAGATTGGACTACTATTGGAGCATTATCTCCTATTTTTACATTTCCAACATATACAGCTCTTGTTGTTCTCCTTTCTATCATTTTTACTCCACAGGTATTTTTAAAATTTGTCCTACTTTTATTTCATGATTTTTTAACCTATTAAATTCCATAATTTTTCTAACAGTTGTATTAAACTTTTTTGAAAGGCTATATAAAGTATCTCCAGCTTTTACTTTATAGAATTTATATTTAAAATTTACTTTTTTTACCATTTTCTTTGTCATATTCTTGTTTACAGCTACGTATTTAATTTTACGGGAAGGTAGATTTATACCTACTCCTTTAAATGCTATTTCTTTATTTAAATGGGCATTTAGGAGTTTTAATTGTTTATAGTTTACACCTAATCTGGAAGCTAACTTTCGTAATTTAAATTTTGTTTTTGCTTTTTTTCTAACAATATAAACAGGTTTTTTATTTATATATATACCGTATTTACTAGGATTTTTGGCAATAATTAAACTAGCAAAAAATTTTGGAACATACTCTTTGGTTTGCGAAGGTAGTTTATACCTTATATGCCAATATGAATTTTTTGAATATCTTAGTTTCCTTTGGATGCAACCTTCTCCACAGTTATATGCAGCTAAAACTAATTCCCAATCTTTAAAAATTGAGTATAAATACTTTAAATACTTTGCTGCTGCAATAGTTGATTTGTAAGGGTCTTTCCTTTCGTCTATATATCTATTTATGATAAGTCCAAATCTTCTTGCTGTTGCAGGTAAAAATTGCCATAATCCTACAGCTCCAGAAGAACTTTTTGCATATGGGTTAAAACCACTTTCTATTATGGGCAAATATGCTAAATCTTCTGGTATTCCATATTCTCTAAATATTTTTTTTATTGTTGGAAGATATAGACTTCCCCTTTCTAAAGCAATTTTTACAAAGCTCTTATCTTTTCTTGTGAAGTATTTAATATAGCTTTTAATTTTACTGTTATAAGGAATTTTTAACTGGTATTTGCTTGTTTGGTAATATTTTGTGCTTTCGTATCGATAATTATGAGAACTTTTTTTTGAAGAACAAGAAAAGTTTAAAAAAGAGAGGAGAGATAAAGCAGTTATAAAAACTGTAATTTTTTTTAATCTTCCTCTCACATCTAAACTAATCCTTTACTAAAAACGTTTCAAAAATAGAAGTTTTTTTATGCTCTTTAACTGTATTATCTTCTTCATTCATATAAACAAGGTCTATTTTTAGGTCTTTTAATTTTTCATCATCAACTTGAATATAAGAAGCAATAATAATTATATCTCCTCTATGGCCTAGTCTTGCAGCAGCACCATTTAATATACACTGTCCACTATACCTTTCTCCGGGAATAACATAGGTGGAAAATCTAGCACCGTTGTTTACATTGTAAACTTCGATTTTTTCAAAAGGAACTAAATTTGCCCTTTCCATTAAATCTTCATCTAAGGTTAAACTCCCTTCGTAGTTAAGGTCTGCTCCTGTAATTTTAATTCTGTGAATTTTAGATTTTAAAACAGTTCTTATCATTTACACTTCCCTCTCTACAATATATTCGGCAAGTTTTTTTAACTCTTTACAATATATATTTTGTGGAAATTCTTCAAGATTTTGTATGGCTTTTCTCACATATTCTTTTGCTTTTTCAAAGGCTTTTTTATGTCCCTCTTTTTCTAAAACAGTATCTCGAACTTTTAGAATATCTTCTGTATTAGGATTTATTGTTCTTATAACTTTTTTTATGAATTTTTTTTCTTCATTAGAAAGATTATCTCTGATACAGATTAATGGATAAGTAATTTTCCCTTCCTTTATATCATTGCAAACAGGCTTTCCAAGTTTGTCTTCTGAAGATACATAGTCTAAAATATCATCTACAATTTGAAAAGCTCTACCTATTTTTATCCCATAATCATATGCAAGGTTAGATAGGTTTTCATCTGCTTTAGCATAATTTGCACCAACATAACAACAAGCTCCAAACAAAACTGCAGTCTTGCCATCTATAATTTTAAAATATTCTTCTTCTTTTAGTTCAAAATCTGCTATTTTTTTTAACTCAAGTAGTTGGCCTTCTGCCATTTTTTTAACCGCATCTGAAACAACTTTTATCATATCTATGTTTCCATAAGTAGAAAAAATATTTAAAGCAGTTGCATACATAA
>DTZN01000298.1 GCA_012961365.1 Hydrogenothermaceae bacterium | reverse complement strand
TGTTTTTCCGATACGTAGAAATAATTATCCTAATAATGCGCCGAATTTTCGTTTGTCTTCTATGTGGTGGCAATAAACGCATGAGGCAACGAGAAAAGTATCAAACCGTGCCGCAATAAAGGCATCCGCTATTTCATAAAACTCTTTGTCTTTTTCTGTATTTTCACTCATATTTTTCCTCTTTCTGTGTATTTTTGATCTTGCTCCAATCCTAAAACCTCAAGAGCCCGATAGTCAATCTTTCCTGTGCCAAGAACCGGTATAGTTTCTACCCTGATTGTACGTCGAATACTATGTAATGCTGAAAACCCAAACTCTCTGATAAGTTTATTGGCCTCTTCTCTTTCCAGATCAAAGGTTAAAAAGAGTAGAATTTCAGGGTGATCATCGCCAGGGGTTGCGGAAACTGCAAGAAGAGGTTCCTCTTCCCCTGGAAATTTACATGTGAGAATCTCTTCAATGGCGGGGAGAGAAATCATCTCTCCGCCTAACTTTATAAAACGTTTGAGACGACCTGCAAATGTGAGAATCCCATCGTGTTCAACAATGAGATCTCCACTGTCATACCACTGTTTCCCCTGGTATTCGACAAAGGGAGATTTCCCGTCATGATTCAGGTATCCACTAAACACATTTGGTCCACGAAGGAGAAGTTTCCCGGTTTCTCCTTCTTTTACAGGAATACCGGTTTCAACATGAACAAGAGCATACTCCATGGAAGCCAGCACTCTGCCAATGGTTCCGGGCAATGGCGATGCAGGATCATTCACACTGACAACAGGTGAACATTCTGTAATCCCATACCCTTCACACACGCTAACCTCAGGAAAACTTTTCTCCATGGCCTCATATACATAGGGCTGACATTTCTCGGCACCGGTAAAAGCTATACGTACTTTATTCAGTTTTTCATCTCCAACCGCTCCTGCAATACCGGCAAGAAACGTAGGAGTCCCTATTAGGAGTGAAACCTTATGGCTAAAAGCAATCCTCGCAAGCAGTGCTCCTTCAGTTGGATTTGGTGAATAAACCGTTGGAAGGCCCATTACAAGTGGCATAAGTACTGTTCCTGCAAGACCAAGTGAGTGAAAAGGCGGGAGCATTCCGAGAAGACTGTCATTTTTTGTAAGAGTCAGTACAGCTGTGAAATCTGTAATATTAGCAAGGAAGTTTGTATGGCTTAACACCACTGCCTTTGGGTGTGATTCGGAACCGGATGTAAAGAGAATTGCAGCTGTTTCCTTTATATCAACCTGTTCAAGACTCCGTAATAAAAACCGTGCGCGAAACAGAGCTTTTAACTTTGCAGGAAGTGTAATTCCAGCAGCCATTTCTTCTAAAAAGAGGAATTTCACACCTATCTTGTCAAGATCGACTCCTTGCCCTTTTATTTTCTCATATAAGGCCTTCGCAGTTATTACATGTTGCACATTAGCATTCTTCAGACAGTAACTCATGTTAGCCTGCCCGACAGTCCAGTTCACCATCACTGGAACTTTTTCCGAAAACAAAACAGTGAAATAAGAGAGTGTAGCACTCACTGTTGCCGGCAACATGATTCCAACATTTGTTTCAGCAAAAGAAGAAATCACAGATCTCAGGGCAAAAATACCAGTGACCAATTCCCTATAGGTTTTGGGCCCGCTGATCTGATCTGTCACAATCACTTTAGCAGGGTTTTTCTTTGCCTGGGAAAGAAAAAGTGCTGCCACATTATCCCCTTGCGGCATAGCAAGTGAAGCATTACTTTTTCCTGCAAACCAGCGATCATCAACGCATATCTCTTCAGTGCCTTCTGGAGAACTGAATTCTCCAGCTGCAGCTAATATGCAGTGAGCCACATTTTGGAGTCCATCAAGTGTCGACAAATTCACCCCGAACTCCAACTCAAGCCAGGCTGAATACTCTACCATGATCAGAGAATCCATACCAAGATCGTTGGCGAGAGTATCCTTCAGGTTGATAACCTTAACACCACTCAGTTCGCGAAGTTTTTCAAGAACCAGTTCTTTTGTTGCTGCAGGAATATGACTGGTATCATCACCAATGCAGACTCGTGCAGGTTCGGGCACTTGTCTCGCTGCCCTTCCCTTCCACCAGAAATACGGATATGTCGTATTGTATTGTTCAACCTCATTATAAAAATCTTCGAGATATCTGTTTATCTGTTGTTTATCAGCAGCTCGTGGAAAAGTATCACGCTCGACAAATTCTATGGTCACCTGACGTTTTGGCATAAAAAACAACCCTGCCGAAACGATGGCCAGACAATATAAACGAATATTCTTAGTAAGTGAAACCTCGCCGCAAGCACGACTAAAACTGCTGCCCCAGAGGCCAGTAGTACGAATCAGTACAACTCTGGCATCTGGAACCCTTTTTAACACAAGATCAACCGAACTATTTGCGCCAAGGGATTCGTGTCGGCTGCGATAGAGTTTTCCAGCCGGATAAAGGAGAATATTATCCCCACGTTTCAAACCGTTGATGATTTCCTGTACCCCATCAATGACAGCTTTTCTTCCCTGATTACCCTTTATTTTCAAATCAGGAATGACCACAGCATTGATTGCCTTCATTAGTGGACGAAGCAGGGTTCTGTCCACCTGCACCTCATCGGCTAAAGGACGGGGAGCAAAATCACGAAAAAGCCGGGCCATCATAATAACCGGATCAATAAGTGCCGGGTGGTTCGGCATAAACAGAATGGATTTGTTCCCTTTTTCACGAATAGTATTCAAGCCGATAATTGTAACTCTGTAACGGAGGCTAAGTACAAATAAGATGAGCACATGAAAAAGTTTTTTAAACATTATTCTCTCTTCCTGTTGAACCGTCATAGGCTGAAGAATTGATAAATTTGTGACCACCATAAAAAAGAACGGCTGAGATCATTCCAATTATTCCCAGAAAAAACACATTTGAAGATGGAAGAAAATTTTTATCAAATAGAGTAAAAATCGACCCTGCTATCAGCATTCCGGTAAAAGCACAAAAGTTTGCAGCAGCTATCACTTTCCCCTTCTTATTCAAATCTGGACGAACCTGTATAAAAGCAGTCAGCGGTATAAGGAATATACCACCACAAAATCCTGCTCCCATGAGAGATACAAAAAGCAAGACCCATTGTAAATCAAGTTCCATTCCGGCAACTATACCTGCCCCAAACAAACAGAGTCCCATCCCAAAGCTTGCAGGACCAAGGACATGAGACCAACGCTCCGGACTGGTGATTTTAGCAGCAACCAGTGCTCCAATACACACCCCGGCCATCAGCGATACCGCCAGTAAACTGGTTGCAGTCACTGACATCTGGAGCTCATTTACACCCATGGTGTTAATAAGCATCACAGCAATTAAACTTAAAAAATAAAAATATGTATCCCCAATTACTGCAAGCAACAGCGGCGGATCATGACGCAATTTTATGCTATCCTGTAGTGATACAATGGGCCCTGCCCATGGAAAAGGGCTTTTACTGTTTATATTCTCGATTCTTTTAATTCCAAAAGCTGCAATAATACCAGCAAGTGCCACTGACAAAACAGTAACCGAAACCAATACTCTGCCAAAAGGAATATCTGTATCCAGCCAATGCTGATCGAGTGCAATTCCGGCAGCCGCCATTCCAAGTAGTATTGCAGCCGTTGTCACCAGTTTAAGAAGTGCATTTGCTTTAGTGACATACCAGGAAGGATAAAGCTCCGGGATGGAGCCATTGAGAGCAGGACCAAAGAAAGTTGACTGAAGTCCCATAAGGAAAACCATGGCAAGTATCCAGCCCCAACTGAGTGTAATAATACCATAGGCACCAATCAGCATAGCGATACCTTCAAGGAATTTTACTCCAATGATAACCTGACGCTTAGGAAAACGATCGGCTAGCCAGCCGCCATAGGCAGAAAAAAGAATAAAGGGAAGGGAAAAAAGCATGGTTGCCTTCCCCTGGAGTCCTGATAATCCGGAAAGAACCGCCAGAAGCAAGGCCGCCTGCTTAAAAAAGTTATCGTTAAAAACACCTAAAAAATAGGTGGCAGCCAT
>DTZN01000297.1 GCA_012961365.1 Hydrogenothermaceae bacterium | reverse complement strand
TGATGCAAATGGTCTCAATTTGCAGGCAAGCCAGACATAGACTTCGTTTCTAAATTCAACATACCCCACGCTTCCACGTTCTTTTTTATATCCACAACGATGATATTGAAATGAGATCAAGGGGTCGGGAATGGAGATATTACTATGCATTCCTTGGGGTGTGAGTTTTTCTCCATAACGACGCACCATCTCTTCAAGATATGTCTTTTTCTCATCACCCCATACCTCAGGAATATTGTCTCTCTCAATCTTTGCAGGTTTATATAGAGTGCCACTGCTTAAGAGAATCATATTTATTCCAGGAAATTCATTTTCAATATGGTCGAGTGCTGTCCATAAATTTTTTTCGATCAGAAGGATCTTATCTACTGCCCGGTTATATGAAATATGAGGTTCAGTAATTACCTCAATCATATAGTCAAATACTTCGGGCATAATGTGTCTTTTCTGATCAGGCTGAATATTGCCGTAGGAAGTAATAAACTTATATGCTGATTGTCTGCCAATCCTCTGCAGAGGATATAGATTAGAACCATCAATAAATGCAAACTCTTTTTCAATTCCGTAAATATTAGATTCGCCCTCTTTTTCTGCAAATTCCATGCCCCTTATGACATTCTTTACATCAATCTTTTTTAGATCCATTAGTGTTTTTATCATATTCCTCCTTCATTCGATATTGTATGAACCTTTACATAACTTAATATCATTGCGCCTTTTCTTAGAGTCATAGTGGCAAACCTTTTCTCTTGCACCTGCCTTTCTTAACATATTTACAATCTTTTTACTAGTAGTTCCTCTAACAAGAGAATCATCTACTACAATAACCCTTTTTCCATTAATCACCTGATGAACAGGATTTAGTTTTAACTTTACACTTAAATCTCTAATTTCTTGGGTTGGTTGTATAAAACTTCTTCCAACATAATGGTTTCTTATAAGCCCTATTTCTAAAGGAACTCCACTTTCCTCGGAATATCCTTTTGCAGCAAGCAATCCAGAGTCCAAAACAGGGACAACTACATCAGCATCTATTTTACATTCTTTTGCTAGATTTCTTCCCATTTCCTTCCTAATTTCATAAACCCAATCACCAAATATTAGGCTATCAGGTCTTGCAAAATAAACATACTCAAATATACATTTTTCTGCTTTTTCAAGATGTTCAAAAGGAAAGTATGACCTTAAACCACTATCATCTATTACTAAAACTTCTCCCGGTTTTATATCCCTTAAATATTCAGCATCTACGATGTCAAAAGCACAGCTTTCAGAGGCTACGAAATAACTACCACTTCTATTTTTTCCAAGCAATAACGGTCTAAATCCATAAGGGTCCCTAACTGCAATAAGTTGTTTTTCCCTAAGAATTACTAACGAATAAGCTCCTTTTACCTTTTTCATAGCATCAAAAATAAGAGGCAGGAAGTCTGTGTCATTTTTATGCAATATTATATGAGCAGGAGGTGGCTCTTTTGCCCTTGCTATTAAATGAACAAAAACCTCTGTATCAGAAGTAGACCTAAAAATAGCTCCTTCCTTTTCTAATGATTGTCTTATTTCATCTGCATTAACAAGATTACCATTATGAGCTATTGCAAAACTTCCACCATAAAAATGAGCGTAAAAAGGCTGTATATTTTTAGGATTAGAACCTCCTGCTGTTGAATATCTAACATGCCCTATAGCTATATCACCTTTTAAATCTTTTAAGTCTTCTACAGAAATTGCTTTAGTGACTAAACCTTCTCCAAGTTTTAGGTTTATATCATATCCATCAGATACGGCTATCCCTGCTGATTCTTGTCCTCTATGCTGTAATGCATGTAATCCAAGATGTGTTAATGTTGCTACATCTTTATTATTTATAACTCCAAAAACTCCACACATAAACTTGTCTCCGAAAGAAATAGATAAAAAATTATAAAAGAAAAAAGGGGAAATCCCCAAGTTTTATGCTTATTTTATAGTTTGAACCCATTTTTTGAGTAGTTTACCTTTTTTCCATATACCTACATAAGGAGTTTTTATTCCTGATGCAGTTATTAAAACTTCTTCATTTTTAAACAGCATAGAAATTATAGGAGCAGGAAGGTTTTCTATGGTATATAAAGGTGTTTCTGTTTGTTTGTCATAGACAACAACTTTTCTACCAAATGCGACGGCAATTTGTTTATCAGAAGGAGATATAGCCATAGCAGTTATATTTTCTTTAAAGGATTTTTCCTTAATAATTTTTAAATCTACTGTATTTAAAAGTTTTTCTTTATTGTTAGATGCTATAGCTATATACTTATTACTTTTCGAGGTAGCTATAGCATTGATTTTTGAGCTAAATACTTTTTCTTTTATTATATCTAGACTTGATTTATCTAATTTATATATGTTTCCTATACTATCTGCAAATACTACAAAGTCTTTTGTTTCAGAGAAGGCAGTAATATTATTACCTATATTTTCTTTTTCTTCTAAATTGCTTGAATTTATATCAAGTAAGTAAATAGTTCCATTTTTACCAAGCAATATTACTTTACTATTATCTTTAGTAAATGTTGCAAAAATAGCTTCTATATCGTAAAGCCTAGAGCTTAAAATAGCAGTAGTTTTTAAGTCCCATATTAAAATTTTGTCCCTTTTACTTTTGTTTTTAAATTGGTATGCAAGTTTTCTTATTGGCTTTATTCCTACTACAAATTCATCATTGTTAGATATGCCAAAATTTATAAACTTGTCAAAGTTTCTAACATCTTCAGGGTCCCATAGGGAAATTTCTGGTTTGAATTTATTTATATTCCAGAAATATATACCTGCTTTTCCCATAGAAACAAGATATTTTCCATTATTTGTAAACTTAATTGGACCATAAGCCTGAACAGGAGGAAGTTGTAAAGGTTTTAATTCATAACTAACATTTAATTCGTAGCCTTTTCTTACTTTTAATGTGAATTTATCCTCATATAAATCTTTCTTAACTACTATATTATGTATTCCTTCTTCTAACTCTAAAGTAATAGGAAACTGAGTATATTTTTTCCCATCGATAATTAATATTGCATTAGATGGGTTAACATTTATATGAACGATGGATTTTTCTAAGTTAACAAACAACTTTGTTTCTTTTTGGTATTCTATATTCACTTTTCTCACTGCACTAAGTTTTCCTTTTTGAAAAAATATTTCATGTATACCAGGGTCTAATTTTACCTGCATAGGAGTTGTTCCTAAAAACTCCCTTTTATCATAAACCTCTGCCTCCCTAGGAATTGAATCTGCATTTAATATGCCTTTAGGTGAAGGGTTAAATTTTAAAACTATAGTTTTATCAAAGTAAACCTGCACATTTTTCTTTGTCTCTTCTATGAAAGGAGCAGTTGCAACAGTAATGTTATATTTACCTTCTCTTAGCTCTAAAGTAATAGGAGTTTTACCTACTTTTTTACCATTAATATACACATCTGCATTGGGAGGTTCTTCAATTATTATTTTTCCTTTACCTTCACAAGATATAATTGATAAAGAGAAAATAAAAAGTAGCACAAATGCAAGTAAACTTTTTAGATGCTTTCTCATTCCTTTACTCCTTTTAGTTAGTTTTAACTAACTTGATAAATTAATCCTACATATAAAAATATAAAAATGCAATAATAATTATAAAGCAAATTTTATCTTATTAGATTTTAAAGTCTTAAAACTATAACAAAGGAATATAGTTAGAAATTAGATAATAGATTCCAACGAATGAAAACAAGGGCTAAAGCTCTATATAAGGATCTAAAAGATAATAATTTTCTACCTTATCTGCTTTTGAAATTTTTTTTTCTTTTTTAAATATAATCCCAAATTTATAATCTTTTAG
>DTZN01000296.1 GCA_012961365.1 Hydrogenothermaceae bacterium | reverse complement strand
TAGTGGAAATATCAACAATGCCTCTAAATAACCTAATCAAATGGATAGACTTAAACGATTATGGATATGGATAGAGGGAACGGTATCCTAGAAAAAATCGTATTACATAAAAGGAAAGAGCTAAGTAAGTTTACAAATGAGTATGTAAAAAACTTAGAAAAATTAGCCCAAGATAGGAAACCACCGAAAGATTTCAAATCTGCATTAAAAAAAAATGGAATAAATATAATTGCAGAAATAAAAAAAGCATCTCCATCTAAGGGTATTATTAGGAAAGACTTTAATCCTATTGATATTGCAAAAATATACTACCAAAATGGAGCAAGTGCCATATCAGTTCTTACAGATGAAAAGTTTTTTCAGGGGCATATAGATTATGTTTTTGAGGTTTCTAAAGTGGTTAATATTCCTGTAATGAGAAAGGATTTTATAATTGATGAAAAACAAATTTTAGAAGCTTACGCTAAAGGAGCTGATAGTTATCTTTTGATAACTAGAATTTTATCTAAAGAAAAACTAAAACAACTTATTGATTTTGGTAGAAAATTTAATATGGAACCTTTAGTTGAAGTTTTTACAGAAAAAGAAGCTAAAATTACAGTTGATAGTGGAGCAAAAATAGTAGGAGTAAATAATAGAGATTTAGACACTTTTAAAATAGATATAAAAAAATCTGAAGAGATTTGTCCAAAAATAAAACAATGGGGAGCTGAAGTAGTTGTAGCAGAAAGTGGTTTGTCTTCACATAAGCAACTAAAAAAACTAAAAAAGATAGGAGTAGATGCATTTTTAATTGGAGAAACTCTTATGAAATCACAGGACATAGGAAAAAAACTTCAAGAACTAATTAATGGAGATGGTTAATAAGGCTATGAATGCTAACAAAATAGCAAAAAAAACTATGGAATTTCTAATTAATCAGGGACTTCCTTTAACTCCAAAAAATTACTCTAAGTTTTATTATGCATTTATTTATATAGAGGAAAATAATATAGATGTGTTTTCCCCTGAAGAAATTTTTAAAATTGCAGATAAGATAGACAAAGAAAAAAATCTAAAAAAAATTTTAGAAAAAATTGAAGAAAAATTAGAAGAAACTGCCCAAGGAGTTTCAAAACAATCTAATAAAATAAAACAAAAGAAAAAAACTATAGAAACAGAAGAAGATATACAAAAAATTTTGATAGAATTAAACGAAACAATACTTATAACAGATGGGCTTGTAAAATTTATATATCAACAAAAGAAAATTATAGAAAAAATAAAGAAAGAGTTAACAGAAAAGGACCAATTAATATACAAAGATGAGCTTACAGGACTTTTAAACAGAAGAGCTTTTGAAAAAAATATAAAAGAACTTGTTAAAAACAACATTCCTTTTTCTATAGCAATGATAGATTTGGATAATTTTAAATTTATAAACGACAAATATGGACATCAGTTTGGAGATGAGGTTTTAAAAGGTTTTGCAAAAGTTACTGAACACACTTTAAGAGATACTGATGGAAAATACAGAATAGGAGGAGAGGAATTTATAATTATTTTACCTAAAACGGAACTTTCTGTAGCATATAAAGTAATAGAAAGGCTTAGAGAAAATTTTAATAAAAAAGAATTTAAGCATAATGGAAAAAAACTACATTTTTCTTTTTCTGCAGGGTTAACAGAATTTAAGGGATGTAAAGAAAATATAGATGATTGTATTAAAAACTTAATATCTAAAGTAGATAGCTTGCTTTACAAAGCTAAAAATTATGGAAAAAATATAGTAATGACTGGTTAGAGGGAATAAATAGGTGGATTTTATAAAAAAAGCTAAAGAATTTTATATAAATGAAATAAAAGACTATGAGTTTTATTTATTTTTATCTGAAAAGGTTAAAGATAAAAAATTGAAAGATAACTTAATAAAGATTGCAAATATGGAAAAAGAACATGCAAACTTTTGGAAGCAGTTTTTGGAAAAAAATAATGTTCCTATTCCAAAAGTAGATACAATGAATCTAAGGAAATATATAGCTTTGATTTTAAATCAATTTACCAATCCTGTTTTAGTTGTTTCATTTTTAGAACTGGGAGAAAGTGGAGGAGTAAAAGAGTATTATGATTTTCTAATAAAATTTCCCCTTTCTGAAGAAGAAAAAGAGAAACTAAAAAAAATTATTATTGATGAAATTGAACATGAAACATTTTTTGCAAAAGAAGCAGAAAAATTTGGAATTTCCAATATTAGAGATTTTGTTCTTGGTATG
>DTZN01000295.1 GCA_012961365.1 Hydrogenothermaceae bacterium | reverse complement strand
CAAACAAAGTTGGCAACGATTGACAAGGGTTGAGTTCTAAAATTTCCTCAGGCATCTCGTCTACTTTTAAGTTTACCACCTCTCTTTCAATATTTTTCTCTGCCATGATGAAACGTACTGCATGTGATTCCATTTCCTCAGCAGAGGCGTAAAGTGTGGTTGAAGCTGGATTGGGTTTGGTTAGCATAGTCATTATCCTTAAAAAATAAAAAAACAGCATCCCTTTAAAAGAGACGCTGTTAAATGTATTAACAGATTGTATCAGAAATTAGTGATTAATTAGTCTTTAGCGCGCCATTTGCCATATTTCACATCTTTCCAGTATTCTTTTTTCAACAAATAAGAAAGGATGAATAGAACAAATAAGAAAGCCATTACTTTGTAACCAAGGTCAACACGCACCAGCTTAGCGGGCTCACCAACATAATCTAAGAAGTTGGTAATATCTCTAACGTCTTGATCAAAATTTTCTGCTGATTTGTTTTGCTTAAGCTCCCACAAAACATCGGGCATAGAGGCGTTGACTAAGATTTTGTTGTTAACACCAAATGGGCGAGACTCATCTTTGTAAAAACCGTGCAAGTATGTGTAAATCCAGTCTACACCCTTAGAGCGAGAGACCAAAGATAGATCCGGGGGTGTGGTGCCGAACCATTTTTCCGCGCCTGTTTTAGACATTGAAGACGTGATTGTTTCACCAATTTTGTCACCGCTAAACATTAGGTTTTTTTCAACATCAGCATCAGAGATGTTGAGATCTTTACCGATGCGATTGTAACGCATGAATGCGATTGAGTGACAGCCTGAACAGTAGTTCATAAACAGCTTGGCGCCATTTTGCAACGACTTTTGATCTCTGATATCTGTGTTAGCAGAGTCAAGCGTAACGGCAGCAGCAGCCAGCACGTTAAACGAAATTGCCAAACCGGCTAAAACAGACAAGGTTGTTTTTAATAATTTTTTCATCATATTACTCCGTTACTCGCGCAGGCACTTCTTTGGTTTTTCCGATAGAGGTAAACCAAGGCATAAGGATAAAGAAGCCAAAGTAAGCCACTGTAAAGACTCTAGCCAATAGAGCATTGATTGGTGTTACTGGTTGCATGCCTAACCAGCCTAGTACGATAAAGCTGACGACAAAGATACCTAATGCTACCTTGTAAGGCCATGAGCGGTAGCGGATTGATTTCACTTTAGAGCGATCTAACCACGGTAGTGCTAATAAAATTAACAAAGCCGCAAACATACCAACCACGCCTGGGAATTGCGAGCCAAACATTGGTGGAATCGCTCTTAACACTGAGTAGAAAGGCGTTAAGTACCAAAGTGGTGCAATGTGATCAGGTGTTTTAAGCGGGTTAGCTTCGATAAAGTTTGCGTGTTCTAAAAAGTAGCCGTTCATTGCTGGTGCAAAGAATACAACTGCCGAGAAAAGCATTAAGAATACCACCACACCAACAATGTCTTTTACGCTGTAGTATGGGTGGAAAGGAATACCGTCTTTAGGTATGCCGTCTTTGTCTTTATTCTTTTTAATTTCCACGCCGTCAGGGTTGTTTGAGCCAACTGTATGCAAAGCCACAATGTGTAAGAACACCAACACAACTAAGATTAACGGCAATGCAATCACGTGTAATGAAAAGAAGCGGTTCAGTGCAGGATCGCCTACAGCGTAATCGCCCAAGATCCAGGTTAATAGAGGAGAGGGAGGGAAGCATACTGGTATGCACCCATGTGGATACAGACGGTATTACATCTAACAGGTGGGGATCAACATTGAAACTAAGCTCAAACAAGATCATAGTGTTGCTCGGCGAATGGGTAGGTCAGCGACTAGCCATAGCAACAAATAAAGCGCATAT